>CAYYPT010000033.1:0-18708 GCA_964473625.1 uncultured bacterium
GTTCGTAGTCATCGAATTTCTTTCCATTTTCTTGATTTAGTTGTAGGGCATCTTTTATATCACTAAAAAGTAGCTCGAAATTTTCTTTCTCCCACGCAAAAGATCTTTGAAAGTTAGGTATTTCAAACAAATATTTATCGCCAAATAAATCCTTAATATAAATTTCCCCTGCCTTTATCCTTTCTTCAAGCATTTTCATCAACCTCCTCTGCCGATATTTCGCCTAACACGTATTAGGCGAAAGCAGGTTCTCTCTGTCATGTGTTTCCTTGTTGATTATCACCTTTTCTACTGGGCCTTGGGAATATATGTATGGTTTAGTAATGCTTACTTCGATACCGACATTCCATCGCCCGGCCATGTTGACTAATTCTTCGCTTTTCCCAAACCTCTCAGGTTTTGAACTTGCGGTCCATTCTTTTTCTATTTTCAAGTTTATTCCTCCTTTTTCCACCCAGAGTTGAACATAAATTTCTCAAATCCAGCTTGCGGCAAAGATTGAATAAGCTGCTGCACAGCAACTTGAACAGCATTGTTTAAAGATTGCTGAATAACAGCACTAACTATTTGTTGGATTATAGTATTAATCTGTTCCTGACTGACATTTGGCGGTAAATTTGGGATATTGATTGCAGGTAGATTGAGGTTTGTAAGGTTTAAATTTACCTGCGGAGGCACCTGCCTCAATCTTCTCACACGTACACTCTGTTTACAAATATCAAGTCTTTTAAGGCTCTCCACACAAGCGAGATTTAAATCCGTCCAAATATGCTCTTCTAAATTATTAGAGATAAGATACTCTTCTGGTTTAAAGGGATCTTCAAGGTGAAATAGCTCTCTATAGTCCTCATAGAGTGCCCAAAGTTCATTGGCAATACCAGCCTCTTCAGCAGTCTTAACTTGCTTGAGCCCTATATATTTCAAAGCTTCGGTTCGGTTAATAGCATGATTATGTGAATAAACCTCTGAGGAAATTCTCCTAATAATCTCGTGATTCTCTTCTTCACTAAATGGATTTGCTCTTGTGCTCAATAGCCGCAATGCTACAAGCTTTGTTTCCTCAAGGAGCCTGTTTACTGTGCCCAATGCCAAAGGATGGACGTGGCTTGTAAGCAATTCAAATCCTTTCATTTTCTCATCAGGTCTTTCACAGCCCACCTTTTCCAGTAAGGAAAAATAGCCCATAACATCCTCCACAGAGATAGGTAACCTCTGATGAGAATCTTTCTCTGTTGGGTTATATGGTCCACTACCTATAGTTATGTCAATTGGACCCAACTCTGCTTTTTTGGTCATCACAATTTCATCCGCTCCTAGTGCAATTACAGTCGCTGCACTGTGTGCCCTATAAGGTATTAAAACACTAAATGACCCTTCCTGAGAATACTCTCTGAACATGGAAACAATAGCCCATGGAACATCGCTTTGGCCACCGCGGCTGTATATGAAGAAATCTAACTTCGTTCGCTCTTCTTCCCTTAGAGCCAAAATATGCTCATGGATTAACGAAACTACATCGCCTGCAATTTGGACGCTAAGACCTGGCCTATCACTGGTAACATAGGTAATAACCTTTGATCCGCGTTTCTTTTCAATTTCCTGAATTATCTCTTTTCTTTTTTTTCTCGGCATTTCATTTCCTCCTGCTTTCGCCTAACACCGTATATCCGAATAGTTCAGATATCATTCCAATCTGGCGGTACATCCGAATACTTCGTATATACATCCTCCTGAATGAACCTTCTTATTAATAAAACTTATTAGTTAATGATTCATGAGTTCACTCTAAAAAGGGGGTTAAAGCCCAGATAATATTGGTTGTTTGATTTATCCTCCGCCCTGAAGGACGGAGCTAATTAATGACAAAACAAGGGGATAGCCCCGACATTTATGTCGGGGGAAAAGAATAAATAATCATTTCCCGAAGTCTTTTAGGGCTTTTTAGAGTGAACTCATTCATCATTAAAGATTCAGGAAGCCAAGTTGTATCTATAATAAGCTGCGCATGTCCCTTCACTTGAGACCATACAGGGCCCTATTGGTGCATCGGGAGTGCATTCCTTACCAAAGTAACCGCACTGGGAAGGCTTGACTTTACCCTGAAGAACTTCGCCGCAGAGACATCCTTTGGGTTCTTTTGTCGGCTCCACCTCCACAGGAATCTGGATTTCTGCATCAAAAGAAGAGAATTCATCGCGGATTTTAAGACCACTTCCTGAAATAGAACCGAGTCCGCGCCACTCAGAATCACATGGTTCAAAAACCTGTCTTATAACAGCCTGTGCCTTAGGATTACCTTCGGGTTTCACTACTCGTGAGTACTGAATTTCTACAGAGGGTTTTTTCTCTTTTACCTGTTTAACAAGCATCAAGATGCTCTGGAGAATATCCAGAGGTTCAAAGCCAGCTATAACACAGGCAATACCATACTGCTTTGCTAAAGGTTCATAGGGTTTTGACCCAATAATTGTACTTACATGACCAGGGCAAAGATAACCATCTATTTTCACATCTCCTCTGCTTAAAGATTCCATGGCAGGCGGCATAACTTTATGAGCAGAGAGAACAAAATAATTCTTTAGTCTTAGATTTTTAGCTTCTATTAAAGAAGCAGCCACGGTTGGAACTGTCGTCTCAAACCCTATCCCAAGAAAAATTACTCTCTTATCAGGATTCTTTCTAGCAATTGTTAGTGCTTCTAAAGTAGAGGTGACAACACGAACATCGCCACCGTGAGCATGTTCTTCCCTCAAACTTGAAGAAGACCCGGGCACTTTGATCATATCTCCAAAGGTAGTAATAATAACATCGGGCTTACGAACCAGAGCAATCGCTCTGTCAATAGTTTCATTGGGTGTAACACAAACAGGACAGCCAGGGCCAGAAATAAGAGTAATGCTATCAGGGAGAAGCCTTCGTATACCATTTCTCCCAATAGCCATTGTGTGTGTACCGCAGACCTCCATGAAGGTCATTTTGTCATTGCCGGCTTTCTCGTGAATTGTTTTTACTATGTTCTGGGCAACTTTGGTATTACGAAATTCATCGATGAATTTCAAGCCAGCTTCTCCATTTCTTCAAAAAGACTCAGCGTCTCAAGAGCTTCTTTTTCATCAAGATGCTGAATTGCAAAACCTGCATGAACAATTACATAATCTCCTATCTTGACATCTTCTAAAAGTTGCAATCCCACTTCTCGCTCTATTCCACCGATTTCAACAATCCCTTTTTCTCCCTTAATCTTTAGAATCTTCATTGGCACTGCCAGGCACATAAACTTATCTCCTATTTCAGAAAGTGATAAATAGCAATTTCGTAAACCACTAAGGCTTCGTAAAATACAACAAATCCACCTGCAATTTCTTCGAGCGAGAAAAGCCCTTTAAAAATTTTTTTCTTTCCATTTAAAAGAAGAAAAAACAAACCCGCAGCCGTTAGAAAATATTTCAAAAGGAAAAACAATTCCTGGCTTACTGAGAGAATATATCGCATGAACGGGTTGGCTTCAAAAGCTCCTTTCTCAACCAGAAAAATAGTCATGGTTCCATCCATGAGAGAAAAAATCAAAGCAATAAAGAGGCAAAAAACATATTTGCTTTCTACAAAAGAAAAATTTCTTTTTGCAACCATAAGACCATGTGAATTCTTTTGTATTACAAACTCTATAAAAAAGATAGCAAAAATTATACTTTAATTCAAGACAAATTTGTAGATACGGTTTTTAATGCACCAATCTTTCATCCTTAGTTGGTCCCAATATACAATCCTGATTCTGGACATATATCGCCACAAAATATGCACCAGGTCGGGGATAATCGTACCCCTTTCATTGTACTCAATATAAAAACCTTACACCTGAACTCCATCTATTTATTTTCCTCGAGAAACCTGGAAGCAATAACAGCCTGGCCCAGTGCTAACCCACCATCGTTTGGGGGAACCTGAGAATGAGTTAAAACTTCAAAACCTGTTTTTTCCAAAATAGAGGAAAGATTTTCCAGAAGAAATCTATTCTGGAAGCATCCACCACTCAGTGCTACAATTTTTATACCACTTCGCCTCCCAATTTTCTTGCAGATTTCAAGGAATAACTGAACCAGTCCTACATGAAAATTTAGACTGATAGTTTCTACTGGAACACTGTTTAAAACATCTTTCATAATATGCTTGACTACCCTATCAGGAGAAATGAGAACTTTCTCTCCTTTTTCAAAAATTTCAAACTTATAAGCCTTATCAAAGCTCCCATCCCACATCTTATTGTTCATAGCCATTTCAAGCTCCATTGCGGCCTGTCCTTCAAATACCACTTTTTGGCGGAGACCAATTACAGCAGCCACCCCATCAAAAAGTCGGCCCAGGCTTGACGTTAGAGGCGTGTTGATTTTCTTTTGAATCATGCGAACAATTCCAATAATCTTATCCGAACCAACCTGCTTTAAAATTGGCAATCTAGCCATCCAGTTTATAAAATCTTGTGTATCTTCATTGTCGCTATCCTCTTTGTAAACTTTATAAAGATATGATATACCCATTCGCCACGGCTCCCTAATAGCGGCAACACCTCCAGGCATGGGACGATAGTCAAAATGCCCTACACGCTCAAAAGTAGAAAAATCAGCTATTAGAATTTCTCCACCCCATACATTACCATCACTGCCGTATCCTGTGCCGTCTAAGGAAAGACCAATAACTTTTTCATCCCGACCATTTTCTGCCAGACAGGAAGCAATATGGGCGTGATGGTGCTGAATGCCAATTTTGGGAATCCCTTCTTGCTTTTGTACCCACTGTGTAGAAAGATAATCTGGATGAAGATCATATGCCACAGCAGAGGGGTTGATTTGGAGTATTTTTTTTAAATGGCTAATCGTCTTTTCAAAGGAATTAAGCGTCTCTATATTTTCAAGATCACCAATGTGCTGGCTCAAGAAAGCTTTGTCTGCCCTGGTTAAACAGATCGTATTCTTAAGTTCAGCTCCGACAGCTAAAATAGATGGAATACTGCGTCTCAAAAAAATAGGAAACGGTACATATCCTCTCGAACGGCGGACAACTCTTGGCAATCTCCCTACAACCTCAGTGACAGAATCATCGTTCCTGATATAAATTTCTCTATTATGCATCAGGAAAAAATCTGCTATTTTCCCAAGACGCTGAAGAGCCTCTCCATTGTCTGTCACGATAGGTTCTTCTGAAATGTTGCCGCTGGTCATCACAAGTGCTATAAAACCTTCTTTCAAAAGCAAGTAGTGAAGCGGTGTATATGGAAGCATTGTACCAAAATATCCATTCCTTGGAGCCACTGATTCAGCAAGTGGGTTAGGATGTTTCTTCTTTAAAAGAACAATTGGCCGGCGTGGGGAAAGAAGAAGATCTTTCTCTTTCGGATTCAGTTCAGCAAACATTTCAACTGTTTTAATATCAAGAGACATTACAGCCAGAGGTTTTTCTTCTCTTCTCTTTCTTTCTCGAAGAAGAGAAACCGCCTCTTCATTGGTTGCGTCACAGGCTAAATGAAATCCTCCCAATCCTTTTACAGCTACAATCTTCCCCTGCTTAAGGTAACGAGTTGTCTCAACAATTGGATTTTCAACATTTATCTCTTTTGCTGTATTATCAGTTAACCAGACCCTCGGACCACAGAGAGAACATCCATTGGGTTGAGCATGGAATCTCCTGTTAGAGGGATCATTATACTCTGTTTGACAATCCTCGCACATCTGGAAAGAAGCCATCGTTGTGTTGGAACGATCATAAGGAATATCTTTGATGATAGTATATCTTGGACCGCAGTTTGTACAGTTGATAAATGGATAACGATACCTCCGATCATCAGGATCAAAAAGTTCACGAAGACAATCATCACAGATGGAAACATCTGGTGATATAAGTGTGGATTTCTCTTCTTCTACTTTGCTGGACTTAATAAGAAACTCGGTATCTTCTGAAACTGGCATATCGGATATTTCCACTTTTGTAATTTTTGCCAGAACAGGAGAGTCTGATTGAAGATTCTGTAGAAAGCGCTCCAATGATGACGGCTCTCCCTCTACTTCGATCTCCACTCCATGCGAAGAATTAGAAACAAATCCTTTTAAATTTTCAGAAACAGCTAACCGATAGACAAAAGGCCTAAACCCAACACCCTGAACAACACCTTTAACTAATATTTTTTTCCTCTGTCTGGAAACCATATATAATCTTTTTCCCACTTGCCTTATAGTACAAAAGGGAAGGCTTGCAATACCTTCCCTTTTGTCCAAGTTAACAGTAAAAGAGTCCCGAGGGTTATTCTGCACCTACAAATTTTTTCACCCAATCTGTTCCAACAGATTTAGGTCTTTCTATTGGTTCCCCCAATCCCCTACTCATAATTAGCTGGGAAAGCATACCCAAAGATCTGGAGACACCAAAAAGTACAGTGTAATAATCAAACTCTTTCACACCAAAATGATAGAGAAGCGACCCTGAACCAGCATCTACATTAGGCCATGGGTTTTTAGCTTTACCGTGCTCTTTCAATACATCAGGAATTGTGTTAAATAAAAGATCCACAATTTTGAAAACCTCGTCATCGGGACATACCCTGAGGCCAAAATCTCTAAATGCCAGAAAACGAGGATCAGTGACTCTCAGAACAGCATGACCGTAGCCTGGAATTACCTTACCAGCATTCAAAGTTTCCCAAGCAAAATCAACTAACTGTTTCTTTGTTGGCACTCCATTGTATTTTTCTTTAAGTGCGAGAACAAACCTTAAACACTCTTGATTTGCCAGTCCGTGAAGAGGCCCAGCAAGACCGTTAAGTCCGGCAGAAACAGCATAAAATGGATCAGATAGAGCCGAGCCCACACAGTGACAGGTATGAGCACTAACGTTTCCACCTTCATGGTCAGAATGAAGAACCATGTAAAGACGCATCATGTTGGCAAACTCACCCGTCGGGTCAGGAACACCCATCATGTGAGCAAAATTGCCTGCCCAATCTAAACTATCATCAGGTTCAATACGAGGCCCTTTATTAAAACGTTTTCTGTAAATACCGGCAGCAATAGAAGGAAGTCTGGCAATAAGCCGTAAAGAATCTTCTAATACAGGCTCCCAATATTCACTTTTCGGAATCCCTTTTCTGTACTCTTTGGCAAAAAGCGAATCCCGCTGCATAACAAGTACAGCCGTGCTCAGCATGGTCATTGGATGTGCATCCTCTGCCATTGCATCCAGAACATCCCATACATAACCGGGTACTTCTTCTCTCTCTTTTAAATCTTTTTGAAGTGAAGATAAAGCCTCTTTATCGGGAAGTTCACCAGTCAACAATAAATAGAAAATCTCCTCAGGAAGCCTATCTACTAAATCGAGAATAGGAATACCCCTTATAGAGAGACCTTTGTCCGGTTCCACAAGCGAAGTGTCGCATATTAGTGCCTTTACACCCCTCATACCACCAAATGCCTGCCGCACTGTTACTTCAGAGATAACTTCATCCCCATGTTCTTTCAATAATTGATGAATCTCCTGCTGCTGCTGGGGTAGCAATTCCGCTAATTTTTCCTTTAATGTCGCCATACTACTTTTCTCCTTATTCTATTAAGAATGCAAAAGTGCCGTTAATTAAACATCTAATAGATTGAAAATAATATAACGTTTTTGAGACAAATTGTCAATCTTTTTCCACTGCTTCCTTTAAGCCTTCTTTGTATCCCAACAATCTGGTTCTTAACAATCGGCAAGCTCGGGATATGTTTAAGGAAGTATCTCGTGGCCTCGGTGCAACCGTGGGATTTTCAAACATAGACACAGGTTTAAGCAAAGTCTTCGAAAATCCTTTCAGCTCTGCCAATCGAAGCCCAAAAGCGTATCTATCAACTCTGTCTGCCCCACCAAGATGAAGCACACCTTTAAACTCGCCTTTTGCCAATTCCAACAGGGCCTGTGCTAAATTGTGGACTAAGATTGGACTCCTGAACTGATCAGTAAAAAGCGGCACTATTTCTCCATTTTTAACACGTTTCAAGATTCTCTCAGAAAAAGAATTACTTCCGGTTAAAGGAGGTCCATAAACGAGAGCAGCCCTTGCAATTACATAATCAGAACAACTTGCCTGGATTTCTTCCTCACCAGCAAGTTTGGTCTTTCCGTAAACGTTTATTGGGTTGGTCCTATCTAATTCATCATAATTGCCTTTTTCTCCATCAAAAACCATATCTGTAGAAGTGTAAACCAGACGACAATTTATTTTGGAACACATCTCAGCTAAAATACCTGTTGCTTTAGCATTGATTGAAAAAGCTCTCTCAGGCATGTGTTCACACATTTCCAAATCTGCCCATGCAGCACAGTGAATAATAACATCCGGTTGAACTTCTTCAATCATCTGTCTTATCTGGTTTTCATTTTCCAGATCGAGAGACAAAGTTGTTACCTCTGGGAATGAAAACACACGAGTATGATAAGTAGCAAAAGTTTCCCATTCATCCCATGCCTGAAATAAGACATGTCCCCCCACAAAACCGCTGGTTCCTGTAATAAGAAGTCGCCTCATTTCTCTTGGGAGTATCTACTTTTTAAAAATTATTTTGAACAAAAATCAAAAAATCAGCTCTATTTTTGAAAGATTCTATTTTAATTTTACCTAAATCTTTTACAGGTACAATGGACACTACAGATACTTTTACTGAGGGATTGAGAAGTTTAAGTTTTTTAACAATCCCAAGACTGTAATCTGAATGGAAATCACCCTGATAAGAAACAATTTTTATCCCTGGATGTTTTTCCAGAAATTCAGCAATGGACTCAGCCATAGTATCATCTTTAAGACACTGGGCTTTATATAAATTTTCAGGTTTAAACCGCATCATGGGGCCAGGACGAGTTCCCCCCATCTCCTGGATGAATCTTTTTTTATATTCATCATTCAGTGGTTTCAATTGCCGGGCAACCCACACTTTTTCAGAATCAGGCAAAGCTTCAAGCGCAGCCCCACCCATCACTGCAACCCTATTGGCGTAACGTCTTGGAACATTCATGGCTAAAACAGGAAGCCCTTTTTCTTTTGCAAATTCTACAAGAGGACGATACGCTGTTTTGTAATTGTTCCATGGTCGTGAAACCGAAAGAAATTTTTTTTCAGTAATTTTCTCCTCCAGGTAATCATCAAGATATTTTTGGACATCCCGTTCAAACATCTCCAGAGAAATAGCAATATTATGACCTCTATGAAATATTCTCTTTAACAGCTCAACTTCTACAACGTGAGTAAGGCTGTCATTGTGAATTTCCCCTACAAAAATAACTTCAGTTTTGGTTAACCGTTTTATCATCTCATTCATTTCGGGTAAAAGTTTACCAGAACTATCTCTGATGGAAATATTTTGTTTCAACACAGGAGGAAGAGAGGATTTTGTACCACAGTTTAAAATAAGTCCACCAAAAACGATCATCAATACTACAGTCTTCCGCATTTTTTAACCTCCTAACAAAAAACGAATTTCTCAGCCATTGGTATAGGCGATCCAACGCCGGATTGTATCAAAGATAAACGCAAGCAATTTCCTGACAATCTTTTTGTCTATCTCACTTAAAAGATTTTCCATAAGGTGAGAACTATACCTCCCTCAAGCAATCCCACTACACCCACTTTAACACTGCTTTTCCTTAATTTCTGATTCTTTTTTACCACTCGAATAGCATCAATTCCACTGACAACGTGATTCAAAATCACCCCGGCTATAACAAAAAGAGAACGATTGTATGCTCGGTCACTTGCTATTCTGAGTTCTACATATTTTAACCGGGAAGCTTTGCTATCCCATTGCCATGTATAATCCTCATTCTCAGGATAAAGAGCTCCTGCATTTCTCTGACGAAGCTTAGCATCGTTATACTCTCTGATATTATTATAGTTTTCAATATCGACAAAGTACTGATGATCTTTACCTAACAATTTGACACCAGCGTGGGAAACAGCAAACTGCTGGTAGTCATTTTTCTTCCAGTTGCCATATGTCCTGAACGAAAAATAAGTTGCCCACAAAAGAGCCTCAGAGCCCAAAAATAGCCTGGCCATTCTTGCCGAACCTGCATAATATTCCCCAGCTCCAGGCAGAATAAAAGAAAAGAAAAAAGCCTTTGCTTTAGAAGAACGAGGATAGAACGATTTTTCTTCAGCGGATGGGATAAGTAGTGCTCGATGAAAGTTTGAAGAATGAATAGAATAATAAAACATATTTTCAGTGCTCTTTTCCCCCCCATCGCAGAAAGCACCGACGGCAAGAAGAGAAAAAAAGAAAATTATCTTAGCTGGTTGAAAATACTTTAGAATAATCATAGGGATCTCTCTTATATATATTTCCTATTGCTTTTACAATATCAACTTGTTTTGATTCAAGAAGATAACAATATACATCGAGGAATCTATCCGCTTAAAACCATAGTAAATCAAGGCTGTTTCCATACAGGATAATTACAAAATTGTAACCTATGCGTATACTATTGTCAAGGCCTAATTCCCAACCCTCAATCACCACTTCACTCTCAAAGCCAGAATCGGCACCTGTCCATTTATTCCTCTTTTCATGCCCATTCTCATTGCTGTTTTCACCCGATGATTTAAGCCTCTAATTGTTATTGCCGTATCAAATGCAGATAGTACACGATTTCCAAGAGATATCATCACACAGTATGAAGCACGTTTAAACTCTATGTTGCTTCTGTTACGAAGATTCTCATAGTAATCACGATGTGGGGTAAGAGCAGGCTCTCCATCTTTATAATCATCCCATCCTGCCTTGAACTCATCATATTTCCCGATCATTTCATAATACTGCTGAGTTTTACCTGAAGGTAACGTATGCGTTGTATCACCAAATTCAGGATGTGCCTGCATCCAGTTTCTCCATTCCTTTTCATTCCAGTGTGTATCTGCAAAATCTTGAAATATGTCCTGCCATTTTTGTCCCTGATCTGAAAACTTCCAGTACCCAACCCACAGGGCAATCTCTGTTCCTAAAAAAATAACACCTTTTGCTATTGATCCAGCATACAACTCACCTGCACCGGGGATAACAGCGGACAGAAGAATTCCTATTCCGGTTTTTTTTCTCCCAGCATCTGATTCAACCTGAGATTTTACTAAATTCCATTCGTTCTTGAAAAAAGATTCCTTCCCCATCATGTTGAATCTTAGCTCGGCCTGCCTTGAGCTATTCAAAGCAATTTCATTCCCTGATTGTCCAAAAAGCGAGTTAGCCAAAAGGAAAAATACCATTATAATAAAATAACACCTGAAATTTTTCATCACAACCTCCAGAGATAAGAAAACTTGGCAAACAAAGTATAATTGGTTCTTGAGAAGTTTCTGTCGACTCCTTCACGCAGGTCGCGATAGGAGAGATAGAACACACTTCCTGCTCTGAAGTAGCAGCCCAGAAGAATATCCGTTCTATATTTATCACCTTCAGTATAGGTGTAGAAAATAGCTCGTGCAAAGAGATTCTTTGTAAACTGCAATTTTAAGGTAAAAGAACTGGTCCATCCCTTGAAGAGTGTCTCATTTGTCAAAAGCAGAGATTGGTGCTGGTAATTTACATTGGTAGCTATCTCTAAGTTATGTCTCGGTTTCAGCGTTAGCGAAAGCGAAAAATCTCCGAATCTACCCAAACTTGTCTTTGTATAGTTTTCAAGATAAACAGGTCTCTTTCCAGTGTAGCATGTCACACCTCCATCAACAAAACCCCCACTTGAACTGTTTAGAGTGAAAAAGAAATAGTCGGAACGAAGAAAATTTTCATCCCAGAGGAGTTCGTTCCCCCGATATACCTGGAGACGTGACTTCCCAGTACTGTAGCCTAACATTACCTCCAGATGATTGAACCAGAGAGATTTGAGAGAAAAAGTGTGGCTCTTTTCAGCCTCTATGTTGGTGTGGTTCTTTCCCAGTCTAAAAACATCATTGATCCCAAAAGATCGAATCATTCCATGGTTCCACTGCCATTGATACCCACTCATTAAGATCGTCTCTATTTTGTCTTTTTGTCTAATGTACCCTGTTTTCATGTTGAATTCTGGGTCAACATTAGTATACCATATGCCAAATATTATTCCCTCAGTTGCCTGCCTGGAAATACTTAATTGATAAGCTGACCTCGCTCTATCCATATTGCTCCATCCTGCCCTGACATACTGTCCCCAGATGCTCCAGATTTTTTTCAACCAGAAAGTACCGTCAATCCCAATATTAGTATTTTTTACATTTCCCTGGTTAGCATAAGCTAAAATAGTACCAACCTGAGAATTTTTCAAAACATCTTTTTGAAGGCGAAAAATACCATAGTTTGTATTAGACACGAAGTTTTCATTATCCCTTGCCAGCAAACATCCTGTCGTATAGGAACCAACTTTTCCTGTCATCTTCAGGGCCAGAATAGGATTCTGAATCCGCCTGCTGTAAAAAACTTGAATAGGTGTTTTGAATATTTGGGCTTCTTCCTGGAAAAAAGGACGATTCTCCTGAAGATGATATTCGTAAGGAGTAAGATTAATAAAAAAGGGATCCGCTACTACCTCACTGTAATCAGGACTTACAGAAGCGTGGAAAGTTGTGTTAGAAAACGGTGAATATTTTAAATCCAGACCAAAAGACTCCTTTTTTTCGGTAACATTCAGTGAACCTGAGTAACGACCAACTGCAAAGGGAAAAACTTCAAGATTATGTCCTCCTTTTATACCACGGAGCCCCAGAAGAAACCCGCATTTATCGAGAAATCTATCTTGTCGTCCAATTTTTGTCCAGAAGAGAAGCTCATTCTTGTATTGGATCGTGCGGGAAAAATTTATACTCCACTTTTGTTCATAATCTTTACTGAAGTGAAGCGATTTGAACGGAATTGCAATTTCTGCTGTCCATCCGTCAGAAGTAATACGAGCTGCTGATTCCCAAATGGTATCTCTAATTTGCCTGTCGTACGTATTGTTTTGAATCCCACAAGGATTTACACCAAACCAATAGTAGTTTCGATGGTCGTTATATGTGTCAAGAATAATACCAACCTGATCATTATTTTCATACTCGTTTCTGGGAGTTATATCAGCAACAATACGTTCAGGATGACTGTCAAAACAATGAAAAGCCACATAGAGGTTATTCTCATCGTAAGCCACGTAAGCGTAGGTTTTTTCAGTCGGTTCAGCACCATTATTAGGAGCATACTGGACAAAATCAGAAATAGGTTTAATCTTCTGCCAGATGAGATCATTCAATTTACCATCAATTATTGGTCTCTTATTTACAGGCGAAATCAAAAGTTGTTTATTGCTTGTTTCTTCAGGAGAACCAATTGCTGACTTATAGATAAAAAATAACAGGACGAAAACTCCTCCTTTGTAACAAAATTTTCTTCGGATTTTAGTCATAGGGCAATTCTCCTTTTGAGTTTTAATCTAAAAAATCAAAGAGAATCCCAAAATAAATCCGCCACTCTCCTCCATACTTTTCTTCTCTGTGAGTGAATTTATCTAACCCGTATGCAGCATCAAAAAACAAACTCGCAGGATAACTATAGAAAGAAACAAGCCCAAGACGAAACTGTAACCCTACATCTCTTCTCCATTTAATACTTCTTATGTTTCCTCTGTCCCAGGCATTTCCAGCATCACCGTACAAAGAAAGATAGAGTCTGTCAAAATTCATAAAAAGAAATCTCACGCCAATCTTTTTAAAAAGAGGAAAACGATAAGCCAATCCAAGCTGAAGCAATTTTCTTCCTTCGATACTGTAGTACGGATACCCTTTTAATCCATCAAGTCCGCCGGCAAAAAAGTTGTAAAAGCTTTCTATTGGTTGATCAATAATTCCTGCTCTTAAATGAAGCACAATACTTTGATTATCCCAAAAAAAAGGCAAATACTCCTTCCAATCCAGGAGTACCTGTTCGTAGTTGTAATGCTTATATTTCTCAACAATTGTGCCATAATCCTGACTTACCTCGAACCCATTGAGAAATCTCTGCCAGGCTCTTCCAATTTGAAGCGTAACAAACCTTCCCCGCGTTGGTGCAACTCTCGATACCAAAGAGGGAAGAATATATCTATGAGTTAATGTCAACTGAAGAACATTTCCAATATGGTAGGTATAGGCAAATTTTATTTTTGTATTCTGCTCCCAGAGGGACATGGCCGCATTGTACCTGCTGAAAACGTAAGCAGTTCGCAGAAGAGTTCTATCATTTAACTGCCACTCTGCACCAAGGTCAACTTCCCCAAGATTAAAAGAATAGTTTATTCCATCCTGAGAAAGATGGCGTATCTGCTGATATGCTTCTAAGAAAAAAGTGGGACGAAATCGTCTGTATTCAAATATGCCAAAAAGGTCTGTATCAAATAATTTGTTGAAAGCAGCACCACCAAGAAAAGATATTCTATCAAGAAAATCACTCCCGTATAAATAGGTACCAATTTTTATTTTATGCGGGTAATCCATCATAATTCGCGGCAAAAAAGACAATTTTGAATAGATTGGTCTGTATGGCTGAGATTCGTAACCGGGAACTTTTCTATCATCAAATTGAGTAATACTCCATTTATGAGAACTCATTTCCTTTCTGATAGAATCATAGGGAGTAGAATAGAATGTTTCATTGCTTGCAACATTCTCCAAAGAATCTATTTTCGCTATTTTATATCCATCTCCAGTAAAAAGCGAATAGGTCAATTCTCCTTCACGATTCACTGCAGGCATAAAAGCTCCGCCAAGAACATTAGTAAGCTGAGAATTTTTTCCTGAAACTAAGTCTAATTTATAAATATTGAATACACCTGTACTGTCACTGCTGTAGTAAAGAGCTCTCCCGTCAGGGGAAGGGAAGGGATCCCGTTCATCATATTTTGTCTTTATTATATATTTAAAATTCGCACCTGTTGAATCTACTATTGCAATATCCCTTCCTTCTTTTTCTTCTGAAATGGCGAAAACAATCCTTCTTCCATCTACCCACCGCGGACAGTAAATCTGTTCACCATTGTGGAAGGAAGTAATCTCTTTGAAGTTTTGACCATCTGAACTCACAATGGCGAGATTTGAGGTCCCATCCTTCTCAATCACACAAATAAATTTTTTATCATCTTTGGACCAATCGGGCTCCTTTGCCCGCATGGAATAAGTTATACACTTTTCCTTTTTCTCCCTTATATCGTAGACATAAAGATCATAGTAATGAGATCCATAATAGGTGCGACTCCTTCTCGCATATACAAGTTTTCCTCCATCACAAGACCACGAAAAAGAAGATGTAACACCACCGATCAGTTTTCTGGATTTTTCCGAATTAAGATTATATATCCAGAGACTAAGCTGGGAAAGATAATCTCTGCCCCTGTTAGAGATATAAGCAATCTTTTTACCTTCCGGAGAAAAAACAGGATGGAAATTGGCTATTCCTCTTTTTTCTATAATTCTACCCGTAACAAGATGATTTCTTATTCGAGCAGTTCCTTTTTCGTATCCTTGTTTTAGCCAATCTATCCATTCACTGTAAAATTTCTTTTCGTCTTTTTTCAGCACTTTTTTTACTGCACCTGAAAAATTTATCCTAATGGGATTTTTCATTGCTTTTATCATATTGTGAAGCACATTTTCTCCATACTGATGAACCATGTAAAGAGTAAGACCATATCCCTGGTTGTAAACACGTTCATTTCCCAGACTGTTTTTACCAAAAATCCTCATATCATTTAAGCCTAGGAGCTTTCCTTCCAGAACAGCAGTGCGCAAAACCATGTCACGATGGGTATCCCATGTATCGTAATCAAAACCTGCTCTTTGAAATTGAGCCACTCCCTCTGCAAACCATGGTGGAATAGTTGTTCCAGGAACTGGTATAGAAACAAGAGTTTTAGGATAACCATGAATTACATCAGGCCGCTTCTCTTTCTCATAGTCAAACCATTGAAAATAGATCGCAGGAATCTGCCGGGGCATCTTACGAGCAGCACCAAGAGAAATCATATGGCTGAACTCGTGGGTAACAACATTTCTCAACCAGTTGTGTGTTCCGCGAAGCTCGAAATCCATGGCAGTAGCCCAAATCTCAACCTTGTTATCGTAGAAAAAAGCCGCGCCGTTTGAATTGTCATCATGGTCTCTTACAATAAAATGGATTTTACCGTCAGGTTTGTATTGGTAAAGAGCTGTAATTGGTCCGTAGATATCCTCGGCAATTTTGGCAACAAGAGAAGCAGTTCTTTCTTCTCCCTGGTGAAAATGTACAAAAAAATGATCTGTTTCAATAGTTCGCCATTTAAGCTCAGGATGGTTATATTTCTGGGTTTGAGCAGAGCCCCATCCAAACACCCAAAGTATCAGTATCACTACAAAACTAATAGACTTCATAAAAAAATTCCAGAATAATTTTTTACCAGGTGTAACTTATTTTGATCTCACCTCAAGGACGCAAAGAAAAAACAGAAATAAAATATAGAATGTGTTATATAGAACCACTTAGCAGCTTCGCGTTAGATAAATTCACTTTACCACTGCAATCTTAAAAATAACTGTTTTCTCCCATCCATTTCCTGTTGCTTTTACCTGGCAGAGATATACCCCGCTCTCCACATTTCTCAAATTCCAGATCACTTCGTTTTCAGTCTGAGACATTCCAGAACCGGGAAAAGAATCAACAATTTCTCCGGAAAGGTCAAAAATTTTGACCAGTACATTTGCCTGCTTCTCAAGACGGTAGCGAATCGTAGTAAAGTTCCCCCTTGTTGGGTTGGGATAATTGTACACAAGATCAGTCGGCATAGGATCACTCTTAGGAGCCAGGGGATTTAAATGCCGGGGGTTCAGGCTAGAATGTCCTGGGTCATGTGCAAAACTTCCCCATACCACAGATCCACCACTATACTTTCCTGGTAAATCCCATACGAAAATAAAACCTTGCTGAGAAACTGCCGATAGTTCTATTTTGCCATCATTGTCTAAATCAAGAAGGAGAGGAGAAACAATCTGAGAGCCTCCAGTAGTAAGTGGAAAACCATCAACCATATTCCCATTATTGTTGTAAGCTTCTATATTACCGTTAGAACAAGTAACAATAACATCTATTTTCCCATCACCATCTACATCCCCCAGAATCGGTGAAGAAAGATTTACATCCCTTTCAAATCGTGGAGCTGGAAAGTTATCTACAAGACTTCCATTATGATTAAAACACCAAATCTGTCCATTTGCTGTGGTTACAATTTCCATAAATCCGTCACCATCCAGATCCCCCACTGCGGGGCTTGAAGGAAGTTCTGGCAAAACATTTTCTCCAAATCGGGCTTTTTCATTACCCACTTCGTCAATTACTAAACCCAATCCTTGAGATGAAAGAGTTACAATCGATAACTGATTCGGCAAAAACCAGGCTGTTGATGAAGTCAATTTCTCTCCCTGTGTAAAAGTTTTCTGCCATAAAATATCCCCGGTAGAATCGAGAAGAAAAATTTCGCTATTGGCAGTAGTTACAGCAAGTTTTCCTTCTGAACCGTACTGAGAAATTCCCGTAACAGATGCACTACTCAGAGCACGTTTCCAGATAAGATTACTTCCATAGAGGGTTAAAACCTTTCCGGTCTGCGTACCCATGATTATCCGCTTTTCAGGAGAAGTAAAGATAAGAACCGAAGGCCTATCGCTGTTTCCTTTCCAGTCTAAAATTTCATCAGCCAATCCATCTCCATTCTCATCTTTCCCAACCCAACCAAGAACATGCCCCTCATTAGTAACCGCGACAATCTCATCCACACCATCATCATTAATATCTCCAACCAATGGGGATACTGAAATATCTTCACCTGCATCGGCGAAAAGAGCAAGGGAAAAATTTACCGTATCACCTGAGAGGGAAACCTTCTGTCCCATAAAATCATTTGGGATAACTTTATTCCCATTTTGATCCCACGCATATATTTTTCCATTGCGAGTTGCAACAACAATATCGGTTTCTCCATTGTTATTCAAATTCCCAAAAAGAGGTGGGAATGTCGCTCCTTTACCAAATTCTTCAGGGAATCCTTGATGTATCAAATTATTCCTGACTGTGAATGACATTACAGTGTCTATTTCAGAAAAATCTGAAATAACAATATGTGAATTTGCTCCTGAATACGAACGACTATCAGGATGAGTATAGGGAGTGAATTCTACTTTATCAGAGTTGTTAACTAATTTGTTGATCTTGTTGTCCTTAAACCAGGCATCATACATCACACCTGTTTCAGAACCGGCGCCAGCTTCTGTAAAGCTGTAGGCTTCCCCAATATCCTGAGCACCATCAGCCTCTTCCAGATCAACCCCACGGTGGTTTTTATTGATGTTGACTTTGTTTTGTGATATCCCAGCGGAGATAACCTGATCATCAACGTGCCATATTAAAATTCCAGACCCTGGCAGACCGTAATCATATTCTTTAACTTTGATTATTACCCCTTCCGGTTTGGGGCTCAAAGTTCCATCCGGTTGAAATGTTACCTCATTGCCAGAACTATCCCATCCCAGTGTTACACCATCTCCATCAGGATCATGTATTCTATTTTCAATAAGAAAATACTCATGATCGTTGATAGGGATTCTATATATTCTGTATGGCTCTTTTGTTTTTGAACACGCCACTTTTAAACCGTTGCCCTGAAGTGTGTCGATAGGAGTTTCCCAGCCGAGAAAAA
>CAYYPT010000034.1:0-18433 GCA_964473625.1 uncultured bacterium
CATGTTTTTACGATACCACATCTTCTACAATCTTTATCCCCTCCTTTGTCAACTGTACAACTCATACTCTAACCGGTCAATCTGATTATCTGTTGCATCAATCTGGTGTTGAAGAACAGTCTTATCGTGGGTCATTTTCGCCGCCATTTAATTGTCCAACATCAATTTACCTCGACATACGAACACAAAAACGGCTATCAGTCCGTACTTGAAACGTTATAAGTCCTTAATGCTGCTGATACACCGTTAATAAACTCTGTGACCTCATCCTTTGTGGGTTCTCGTTTTTTGTCATGGTCACACAGGTTTCTCAAATCAGTGAGGTGTTGAATTTTCCTCCAAGTCACAATATCATAAACAGCATCTTTGCATAAATCATTGAGCTGACTAAGCGTAGCCTTCTCATTGTATTTTATCGAGGGTGTGTGTTTGCGAAGGAGATTTTTGAGGTGACGTTCCAAAATCACCCCAGCGAGAGCCCCGGCTGCGCGCAGGAATCCCCTCGATAAAAGGTGGCGTGCAGCTCCAACCTCGTCATCCATAAGCACCGAATAGGCCGTTAATTCAATATCGTACATCGAAAATCTCAAGTGAGAGGGAACCGCTGCGAGTATATCGAACTGAGCGTTGACGAGGTCCATTAGCCTGAATTGTTCATCCTTGGTTACATGTTTTTTTGCAAGCAATTGTTTTATCCCAAGTTCAGCCTCTTTTCCTGTCGGAGAATACGCAGCATCGAATTCATCAAGACGGCTAGGCTGGTTCTTAACGAGTATAATCCGTGCAGCACTATACCACTGTTGATAAATGTGTCCGGCATCAGGCGGCAATGGCGATTCCGCCGGAACCACCCTTATCTCTTTCGGCAAGTTATCCAAAATCGAAGTTTCTATCCGTCTTTCCGGTATCCTCTGGTAAGTACGGTCGTCTTTCCATCCAGAATCTTGAATCTTCTTCAACAACTCTTGCTTTTGTACCTCAAGTTTTTTGATTGCTTTCTCAAGCTCCACAAGCATTGGCATTTTTTATTCACCCCTCTCAACAAAAACTGTTAAAATATAGCCCCCGCCTTTATGTGCAAAATGATATACTAATCAATCATTTCGCTGCCTCCTCCACAATCTTAATCTCCTCCTCTGTCAAACCGTACAACTCATACACCAATCGGTCAATCTGATTATCTGTTGCATCAATCTGACGTTGAAGAACAATCTTATCGTGGATCGTCTTCGCCCCTCCCAAATGCTTGTGCAAAGACAGCATCCGATCAACCAGTTGCACCATCCGATCGTGCCGAGCTTTGTCTTTCTTGTCGGAGAAATCGATCGTGCGAATGGGAAGTTGACGTAATATTGTTGGTTTCACTTGCGCTAGTATCCGCCCAGATTCCAGTGCTAACAGTTGATAAATAAATACAAAAAGCCTAGAATTAAGAATAGCCACCAAATACTTTTCATTGATTTCTTTCTGTATACCAAATAAATACAAACCATCTGTTGCAAAAGTTTGGGATTCATCAATTGACGTTATTATTCTATCGGCAGTTATAACTCCCAATATCTTCCTATCTTTTAAAAATATATTTTCTTCACGTGGTCGATGGAGTGAATATAAAGGATGTTTTCTTTGCCTAACTTCCTTGCAAGTAATTTTCTGTTTGAACTGATCGATGAAACTACAAATATTGGGCAATTCTTTAAAATTGTCATTTCGCTTTGTATAAATGAGCCAAAGATCTGGATAATCGATAAAATATCTTTTTACTTGTTTCCCACCGGTTAAAACTCTTCGTAGCTTTGTTTTCTCCAGTGCATAGTGCCTTACAGTATCGCTATCAATGAGAAAAGCCTCTTTCAAATCAGGACTTACTCCCCTTTGAATCCCATCTTTATCTAAAATTTCTTTAAGCAGTTTTTTGGGAATATTATTTATCTTAACCCAGATATCATATCGAGCAGGATCATTGGTAACAAATAATGCTCCTGGAATTTTCAACAGTTTTTCTTGTAAAACCTCACTATAACGAAATTCATTAAGAATAAACTGCGCTTTTTGGGCTCTCTTTGTTCCTGAAAAATTAGCAACTTTTATCAGATTCTTCGATTGTTGTACATTTGCAAACACTAAAATAGAAGATGGACGACTTACTTTCTCAAATACATCCCCCATATTCAATATATTATTTATCTTAAATCTGTTTAATATAAACTTTCGGAGTTTCGCATTATCTCCTTGATAAAGTATGACATCAGGCAAAATCATACCGAAACGCCCGTTAACTTTTAATTTTTTACACCCCTGATACACAAAATACATAAATGAATCGATCATTCTAACAATAATCTCTTTATTTTTTCGTCTGAGGTAGCTTAAATCAATCTCACTAAATTCGGCCCCCCACGGCGGATTCCCTATAACTGCATCGAATCCTCCAGACTGCATTATTTCTGAGAATTCTGCTTCCCAGTCGAACACATTGATCCGGTAGCGTTCTTCTTCGTCCATCAAACTCATCTGCTGATTTTCATAAAAATCAGGTCCGATAAGAGAATTCCCGCATTTAATGTTGCTGCCAAGATCAGGAAGGGCACGCTCGTGGAGCAGTTTGAGCTGCCTTGACAATGTCTGTTCGTTCTCACCTTCCAAGACCTTAAGAAGAAGCGACAGCTTGGTCACCTCCACTGCCTGAGGGTCAATGTCCACACCATATATATTGTTTAACAAAATGCGTTTTCGCTCGGAAGTCGTAAGACGCCAATCACCGCCCTGAGCCTGATATAACCGCGGAACCCGCTTGGTTGCCCACTTTTCAGGCCCATCAGCCACGTACCAATCGCGGTGCCAGTCAAGCAAGAGCTGATACGCACCAAGCAAGAATGAACCAGAACCACATGCAGGATCGAGGATTTTGATCTTTTCCACCTGCATGGGTGTCTTTCTTTCCAATAGTTTGCCAACGGTATTCTTAACAATATAATCTACAATGTATGTTGGAGTATAGTAAACCCCACCTGCTTTCTTGACTTCAGGTTTATCCTCGACCACGGCACGATGAGCAGGGGTAAGGCGAATAACTTTACCGAGAAACTGCTCGTATACCTGTCCAAGAATATTGGCCGGCAGAACAGAAAACTCGTAAGGGCTGTCAGGATAGTAAAGACTTCGGACGATTTCTTTCAGTACTCCATCGTCAATTGTCAAATCCAGTGTAAGATCATCCGGCGGTTCATCACGATCCTTTTCCATTCTGAAGTGAAACAATCCAGAGTTGTACCTTTCATCAGCCCGCTGGAAGATTTCACAAAGCCGTGCATAAACACGAACTCCATTCAACAACGCTCTGAGACGGCCGTACTCTTCTATGCCGCGGTCTTCGCAAATACGGAGAAAGATGAGACGATCTATGGTGCGCTGAACAGAAAAGTTGAGTTCTCTATTAGTGAGGAGAGGATTTCTCAGGGCAATGTTTCGGGCAAGCTTGTCACGCCAGGATTCAATTTCTTTCAGAAATGCCCTATCAACTTCAGCAGTCCCTTTTTTAAGTCGTGTTGATTCAACATATTTATCGAAAGAACCTTTGAGTACCGCATCTCTAGAAAAAATAGAGGCTATTTCGTCCCAGTGTTGAGCATAGTCTGTGTATGTAAGGTATAGAGTACGAGCGGTGGAAGCCTTATCTGTCTTTACAGGTCTTATACGGCAATCGTAAACAGCAAACTCTTCAAAATCGGTTAAAATACTCAGTGGGAGTTTAGCAGACCATGCATAGCGTCGAAGCTGAAAAGCAGGATGGATATCGTGTTTCAGATCAACAGAAGGTTTCTTTGCTTCGAGAAAAAACTTTCGTGCTCCACCTATACGAAAACAGTAATCCGGAGCTTTAGTGGCTCCGCCAACACTAATAGCATCCTCATGAATGACATCTTTGTATGCTTCGGCATACCCTTTCTTATTGTGTACGTCCCAACCTAAAGCCTCAAAAAAGGGATTTATAAATTCATCCCTAACCTGCATCTCATTGTACTGACCGGATTTGTAGGCTTCACGATTTCGTTCGAACCGTTCGACCAATTTAAGAATTTCCTGAGGGGCTTTCACACTTGCCATCACATATCGCCTGGGTTCTTCTTCCATACGGTTCTGGCTCTACAGAGCTCTTTGCTATTCGTTTTATTTTTAATACTGTGAAGAAAAACAAAATTTTCTTTTTCTTTTAATTCTACTGAAACTTCATCGTTGTATAAAGCTTCAGACAAATAATTAACTTCTAATTCTTTCAGCCCATGCTTCTTCCGAAAATCAAGTGGAAAACTTTCTAAAATCCAATCGATATATTGTACGTTGCAGATTCAAATCCCCAGCATACAACTCTGTACGCTGAGGTCGCCGTTTCTCCAGATCAACGACAAACCAAACTGTTGTCGCTGAAGCGATACTATTCTTGTAACTATCAAAAATTTGAAAATCACGATAGAAAAATAATTTATCTTTCCCTGCCATCCATGTGTGAAGTATAACTGTTTCGCCCCATCTGGGAAGTTTGGATATTTCAATCAACTGACGGGATAATACCCATATCAAATTCTTTTTGATAAAATAGGTAAATCCTGCTCCCATAGACTCAGCGTGATTCCAGGCCGCTTCCTGCATAAACCGACAAAGCGTCTGGACCCTTGTCTCGCCCTTTACATCCACATCATAAAAAAATATTTTATACTTCTCTTTCCAGAAAGTTTGCTGCTCTTGAAGTTTCAATATTCGAGTTCTCCAACAATCTTACCCTGATCGTTTCGGAAATTAGCAAAGCGGTTTCCGAAACGATCAATCATCCTCAAAGGGTAAAAACATCGGATCCCAGGGTTGTAGCTCGATCGGCTTCTGACGGAGCACAACAAGCACATCAGGAGTGACAAACTTTTTGGGGACAACCAGCCTGAACATATATTCATCAAACCATTTGTCTGTCATGACAAGATAACCATTATACCCTGCACTTTTACCCCAACTGTTTTCTAAAAGCCACTTGGTGGGAGCACCATTTGCAGACGTATCCACACCAACAAGTGCCATGGCATGGGAAGAACCGCTGTCAAATGTAAGAATGCGATCTTTCTTATCCATGCCAAACTTTATTCCGTAAATTGATTCATAATCATAATTCTTAAGACTGAGGATGCCATCTTTACGATTCAGCTGCTTGCCAACATCACAGGAAAAATACATGGGTTCGTCATTGAGAATAGACCTTTTAGCAAATTCTTTTAGTTTCTCTGTTGGAAGATTAACAAAGGTCCAGTTGGGTTTATCGTACATATTTCGATCGTATTTAATTTCGTAGAGCTTATAATATTCCCTTGTAGGATCATTCATAAGCATAACATAATCATGAAGATCAATATTCAGAATTTCATGATAAAACTCCATAGGTGTAAAATTCCTGGACTTGCTCAATTCTCCGTTTTTATCTTCGTATCGCCATGTGAATTCTTTCGGCGGTTCACCAAGGTTGATGACCAACATCCGATAAATTTCAGCAAGCATTTTGCTTTTTGCTTTCCTAAGATCAGAAAGCTTTTTCTTTTTGGCATACATTCTCCGAAGAATCAGGCCGTCTTCACGAAGCTTTCTCTGGAGCAGCCTATTCATTGTTCTTGTGTTATTGCTGTTGTACGATTCCGGCATCGCTTCAGTTGGCACGAGTCCATACTTCTCCACTATATCCACCACCATGTTCCACACTCCACCATCACTGATTGGATGTCTAAATAACCATTCAATCTTGCGATCTTTCATTTTGAGACTTCGGTTTTCGATGATCGCTTCAAGGAAAAGATTGGACTTTTCCAACTGATCCCAGAAAAAACAATAATCCTGGGAAAACTCAAATTTCTTCAAATTGTATTTTTTAATTACTTTCGAGCGAAGAACATTCAGCCCGCTAAAAAGCCAGCACCGTCCTGATGATTTTTGATTTGTAATTCCATCTACCTCAATTTTGTGAGCAAAATAAGTGTCTATACGCCCCAGATTTTCTCGATTCAAAGCAAGCTTTCTGACATCATTGCTGGTCACTGCATTCAATATTGCTGGAGAATATCCTGACTTTTTGAACTGCAGCTGGATTTTTTCTAACATCGGTTTTGTAATACTACCGTTATCATCCTGTGCTATTAAAACTGGGTTGATAAAAAAACCAGTGATCATAACAATAACAATTACAGAAAATATTCGTCTCATCTCCAACTCCTTTCACAGTTGAGGATTGCTTCAGAGACTGTTTCCACTAATCTCTGGAGCAATCGGGGGGAAAAAACAATCTTCCAATAGTCTCGGAAATTAGCAGAGTGGTTTCCAAAATAATTAAGCCAACTTATACCCGATATTTCTGAGAAATTCCTTGCGTTTGCAAATATCACTCTCTTCCTCTACGCCCAGAGGCCTCTCTCCATCAACCACTCCAAGAATCCCCCTTCCCTGCTCAGTCTCTGCAATAATAACTTCAACTGGATTGGCTGTAGCGCAGAAGATTCGACATATCTCAGAGACATTCCTCAGAACCGGCAAAATATTAATAGGAAAAGCATTACCAAGGAAAAGAATAAAGCTGTGACCAGCACCTATATTCAGAGCATTCTTCTTTGCCAGTTCAATTAATTCTTCATCTGTCCCGGTATACCGAACCAGACGAGGACCTGAAGATTCACAAAAAGCCAATCCAAATTTGATTCCAGGCACTGTTTGCACTAATGCTTCGTGCACATCTTCAACTGTCTTTATAAAATGAGATTGCCCGAGGATAAAATTCATATCTTCGGGTTTTTCTATAGAAACAGTCTTTAGTTCCATAAACACCTCCAAAACAAATCGCTGTTATACATTACTGTTTGTCATTTTATATATTCCACAGGCTGAGTAATAAATCCTGTCCTGAACATAACCGAAGGATAATATGACTGGAATGCAAAAACAATTACCTTACAACCTTTTTAGATTCCTAATGCTGAGAACACTAAGTTTACTTCCTGTCTGCCAGTTCTTTCTCGATCCAGTTGGTAATACCCAGAAGCTCTCCCTCACTGAAAGGTTTACCAGTAATCTGTAAACCAACAGGAAGTCCTCTGGAGTCTTTTCCTACAGGAACAGAAATAGCAGGAAGCCCTGCTAAAGGAGCTGAAACTGTATAAATATCAGAAAGATACATGCTCAGGGGATTGTCTATTTTTTCACCTAACTTGAATGCGGTTGTCGGCGTGGTTGGTCCTACAATGAAGTCACATGTTTTAAATGCTTCTTCGTAATCTCTTTTGATTAGTGTCCTAACTTTCTGTGCTTTGAGATAGTATGCATCGTAATACCCGGCAGAAAGAACATATGTTCCAAGCATAATTCTTCGTTTGACTTCATCCCCAAATCCTTCACTCCGGGTTTTTGTATACATAGAAAGAAGATCAGAAGCATCTTCTGCCCGCAAGCCGTACCTAATACCATCATATCTGGCGAGATTTGAAGAAGCTTCTGCTGTGGCAATAATATAATAACTGGCAATACTGTACTCACTATGAGGGAAAGAAACCTTTTTTATGACAGCTCCAGAGTTCTCCAGTTTCTCGACAGCTTTTTCTATTTCAGCTTTGACTTCATCGTCAAGACCTTTTCCAAAATATTCTTCTGGCAAACCGATCTTTAACCCTTTAACATCTCTTTCAAGAAATAAAGCATAATCAGGAACAGGTTCATCAGAAGAAGTAGAATCTCTAACATCTTTCCCTGCAATCACCCGGAGTACTTCTCCACAATCGGCCGCAGTATTGGAAAAACACCCTATCTGGTCCAATGAAGAAGCAAAAGCCACCAGACCGTATCGTGAAACACGACCGTATGTCGGTCTCAAACCTATAACACCCGTGAAAGCAGCAGGCTGTCGGACAGAACCTCCTGTATCGCTTCCGAGAGCGGTCATTGCCAGCCCTGCTGCTACAGCAGCAGCCGACCCACCACTTGAACCACCAGGGGTCCTTTCTTTGTCATAGGGATTTTTTACAGGGCCGAAAGCAGAATTCTCGCTTGAAGAACCCATACCAAATTCATCCATGTTGGTCTTTCCGACGAAAATAGCGTCTTCTGCTTCGAGTCGCTCTATAACAGTAGCGTCGTAAGGAGAAACAAAATTTTTAAGGATTTTTGAGCCACAGGTGGTTCGCACTCCCTTCATGGCAATAATATCCTTTATTGCCATGACCATTCCGGCTAAACGTCCTGCTCTACCCTGAGCAATTTTTCTATCTACTTCCTCCGCTTTTTCCCTAGCTCTTTCTTTCAAAAGAGAAATGAAGGAATTCAAATCATTATGCTTATCAATCTTTTCTATAAATTGCTCTGTCAGATCAATACAACTAATCCTGCCGGAAATAACATCTTCTCTTAAAGTTTTAAAATCAATTCTTTCGTATTCCAAACTGGCTCCTATTTTAACCTAAAATCATCTGTTTCTGAATCGAGAACTATTACCCCTTTAACTCATTTTCTTTCTTCTCTTCTTTCTCATCCTTTTCTAACTCTTTGAACTCATCCTCCACATGCTTGGTTGCATCCTTGAATTCTCTAATACCTTTACCAAGTCCTCGGGCTAACTCAGGGAGCTTTTTTGCCCCAAAAAGAAGCAAAATCACCAGCAGAATAATAATAAGTTCGGGCATACCAATTGATCCAAATCCCATGTTTTTTCACCTCCTAACTAATATATTTTAAGTAATTTGTGGCTTTGCAGTCAGCGCACAAGCGCTACTTTTCCTATACGTTTTTCACCTCCTTCTGTTTGAACTACAATAAGATAAATACCACCGGCAACATATCTTCCTTCACTATCAGTACCATCCCAAAAAATCTGTTTGCCATGAATTTCATTCTGTCTAAAAGCACGGACAAGGAATCCGCTGCTTGAGAAAATATAAACAGAAACATGGTACGTTAAATTGTCTATAGTTAATTTATTGTCCTGTTCTGGAACAAAAGGATTGGGATAAATAGTGAGTTCATTCAAATTTAGTTTCGGCTCTGAGAAAGGAGTTTTTATACAGGACAATCCTTGTTCTGTTCCCACATATATCTTACCCGACACTGGATCTATTACAATGGACTGTATGTCATTACTCACCAGGTCACTATTATCTGTGCTGTAATAAGTCCATGAAAATGTTTCTGCAGAAAACATAGCAAGACCTTCTATTGTACCCACCCAAACATTATCGGCACCATCCACAGCAAGAGCAGTAACATTTTCAGAAGGAAGTCCATACCGGCGTTTCAATTCACCAGCAAAGTAATAATAAAGTCCACTGGGAGTACCTATCCACATCCCTCCCGCTTTGTCTCCAGCAAGAGCTGTAATTTTGTTGGACCTAAGCCCATCGCTGGTTGTCAATCTCTGTACAGGGGGATCATCTCCTTTATCGGCAGGTGTATTACTATCATCCAGAATAAATACTCCTCTGGCATTAGGATCGCTAGAACCAATCCACTTGCGGTTTTTGCTATCCACTGCAATAACTACCAGCCCCGATGTAGATATTCCATCACCTGCACCATAATAAGTCCATACAGAATCGGGTGTCACAGCAATAAGAGGATAATTTGTAACTGCTCTATAATTTAAAATCCATAGAGTACCAGAGTTGTCCAGTACCATGTCTGTAATCACGGCATAATTTGGATCTTCAGAAATACCAGCCAAATGGCCGCTCTTCACGTCGTAGACATTAAATGAACTATCGTTTCCCATGAAAAAAAGCCCGCTCCCCCATGTGCCAATCCATTTATTATTATTTGCATCTACACATACTGATGCAACATTATTGGAAGGAAGTTGGGGTAAAACTGAATGGTTAAAAATTCTCCAGTTAAACCCATCAAAGCTTGAAAAGCCAGTACCATGATAATTCGCACTACAGCACCAGAGTGTTCCCTTTTTATCCACAGCCAGATCAATAAAACGATTGTCGCCAGGAGTATTGGGTATAAAATTCTGCCATTCCCCTTTTTCTTCTGAATAAGAACAAATGCCTTTTTCAGTTCCACCCCACAGAATTGAAGAAACCGAAGATAGGTGCAGAATCGGATTTAAGGAATGTCCCAGAGGAAACCATTTACTCCCGCTTTTATAGAATACGCCGTTCTCCGTTGCAGCATAGAGCTGCCCCTTATGTATGGCAAGATCGAATATACCAAAGGTATTTATTAAAACCCATTCTGTCCCATTCCATTCTGAAATTCCTTCTGAAGTTCCTGCATAGATTTTATCATCAAAAAAAACCAGAGATTTTACTTCATTGCACGGCAGACCATCAGTTGCAGTAAAGTCTTCCCAACTTTCCGGGTCCAAAAGATTGGGGGAATCCAAACTGGCACATGCAACACCTTCATCTGTAGCAACCCAGATTTTTCTTCCTGCAAATTGTATATCATGAACAGAAATTTCTACATGAAACTTCTGGCCGAGATGCCGATATGTCTCCTTAACCTCCTGCCCTGAAACAAGATAAAGACTAACTCCTATATCAAGCCCAACAAAAAGTGTATCTCCGGTAAGCGCAAGGCTCTCTACCCGATGATTTATGTATTCCCTAACCAACAACCAGTCAGAGCGCACTGGATCATATCGCTGAATCAAGCCATTCTCAAAACCGATCCAGATACGACCTTCTTCGTCATATGTTACTGCTGTTACAAAGTTATAAGCAAGGCCTTCAGTGTTTGTCCATGTTGAAAAGGTTCCGGTACCCTTATTGAAAGCAAAAAGACCGCCTTCAGTGCCACACCAGAGGAGCGAATCCACACCACACATTGAAGTTACATTCAGCATGGAAGTATATGTTTTCCATTCCCAACTGTAAGCTTTATCTATAAATATAAAAGTTAAAATTAAAAATAAGTAAACAACACGCCGCTTCAATTACCAATTTTCTCCATAAGATTTGCCATTTCTATGCCGCTGAGCGCAGCCTGCCATCCTTTATTCCCTTCTTTTGTCCCTGCTCGCTCCACAGCTTCTTCGATTGTCTCGCATGTTATAACACCGTAAACTGTGGGCACACCTGTCTGCAACCCAACCTGTGCAATCCCCTTTGTAATTTCAGATGCAATGTATTGGAAATGGACTGTGCCCCCGCGAATGATGGCAGCCAAACAGATAACAGCATCGTACTTTTTACTGCCAGCCATCTTCAGAGCTACGCTTGGTATTTCAAAAGAACCCGGAACCCAGACTACATCAATATTTTCCTCTTTACCCCCATGTCGGTAAATACAATCCAGAGCTCCTTCAACAAGTCTTTTTGTAATAAAATCATTAAAACGACTCACAACAATACCAAAATGTTTACCTTCTGCATTTAGTTGTCCCTCAATAGTATTTAACATATCCCCTCCTTGAATTTATTTGTCAGAGATAATCCAATCCTTGGAAATCAAGTGCCCTAACTTATCACGTTTTGTCTGTAAATAGCGAGCGTTTACCGGATTAGGTTTGATTTCGATTGGAACACGTTCAACTACTTCCAGACCGTATCCTTTTAATCCCACTATTTTCTTTGGATTATTTGTCAAAATTCTCAACTTTCGTGCACCAAGATCCACAAGAATCTGAGCTCCTATACCATAATCTCTCAGATCAGCAGGAAACCCCAGAACCTCATTTGCTTCTACTGTATCTTTTCCCTGATCCTGAAGTTTGTAAGCCCTGAGTTTATTAGTCAGACCAATTCCCCGTCCCTCCTGCCTCATGTAGAGAAGAATCCCCTTGCCTTCTTTTTCGATAGTTTCCAACGCTTTGTGAAGCTGCTCACCGCAATCACAGCGAAGAGACCCGAATACATCCCCTGTGAGACATTCAGAATGAACTCTTACCAGCACTGGCTCATCAGGCTTAATTTCACCTTTAACTAATGCAAGGTGATGATGTTCATCAATATCGCTTTCGTATAGATGAAGAATAAAGTTACCAAACTTAGTAGGAAATTTTGTGGTAACAACACGATGAACCAATTTATCATGGAGACTACGGTAGGCTATTAAATCTCTTATTGTTAAAATTTTGAGATTGAACTGTTTTGCTAATTTTTCAAGTTTGGGAAGCCGTGCCATTGAACCATCATCATCCATAATTTCGCAGAGTACTCCAGCCGGAGTAAGCCCGGCCAGCCGGGACAGATCTACAGCAGCTTCAGTGTGGCCTGCACGGCTCAAAACCCCGCCTTTCTCTGCTCTTAACGGAAAAATGTGACCGGGACGGGCAAGATCTTCAGGCCGGGTAGCAGGATCGATTAAAACTTTTATTGTTTCTGCCCGATCCCTGGCAGAAATACCTGTGGTTGTTCTGTGGACAGCATCAACAGAAATTGTGAAGGACGTTCCCAGTTTTGAGGTATTCTTCGCTACCATAAGTTGTAAATCCAATTGATCCAGTCTCTCTCCTGTCATAGCGACACAGATAAGGCCTCGACCGTACTTTGCCATAAAATTAATCTTTTCTGGTGTAATTGAATCAGCAGAGACAACAAAATCGCCTTCGTTCTCTCTGTCCTCATCATCTACAATAATAAGTATGTTACCTTTACGGTATTCTTCAATTGCCTCTGGTATTGAACTGAATTGTGACATAATCACCCCTGATTGCAACAATTTTTCAACCAAATTGAAATGAGAAACATCTCTTTCTCTGCTCGATTAAGCTCAATTATATTTTTCTCTTGCTTGCGTTGAGTATTGTAATTCCTATAACTTCTCCTTTTTCATACCTCACTATGATATCGTCTTCTGTAAGTTCTGAATCATCAGCGTGACTCGGTTTTCTAAAATTAATATACAACACATCAGCTTCCTCGTCATACGTTGTCCAAATTCTTTTATGGGAAATTTCTAACAACTTAGGTGTAAGGGACAACATTTTTTTCACTTCTATCGCTTCCATACCATCCGTCTCCTTTTAAGTTGTTTCTTCCGTCTTGTCAAAAAAGCGGTAATAATAAATCCATCATTTTTACTTACTTCTTTGTATATTGCCAAAATGTATTTGCCATTTTCTATTTCTTTCACGGCTATATATTCCCCTGCATTGCCTTCGTAAATCTCTTCTGGTTCTTCTATAGTTTCAAGAACTTCAAAATAATACCCTGCCATTTCCGAATGCTCTTCAGTAATGTGAAACCACCTTTCTTGTGGCAGTCGAATCGGTACATTGTTCTTTGATTTAACTATTTCCATTCTTATAAACTCTGCTCGTTAAAACACCTCAAAACCCCATCGAACGCAGCCACGCCTCATTCATTTTCCCGGGCTCTCTTTTCAACTGAAGAAAACGTTCTACATACTTTCCAATAAAATCCACTTCAATATTGACACTATCTCCAGTGTGAAGAGAACCTAAAATAGTGTGGCTAAGCGTGTGAGGGATGAGCGAGATTGTAATCCGTCTTCCTTGAAGTTGAGCAATTGTCAGGCTCACTCCATCTACAGCGATTGATCCTTTTTCAACAGTGTATTTAGAGAGATGCTCTGGAATTTCTATTTCCAATAATCTACTTTCTCCATTCACAACAAAGGATAAAACCTTTCCTATTCCGTCAACATGGCCCTGAACAATGTGGCCGCCCATGCGATCGCTTAGTCTCATGGAGCGCTCAAGATTTACTTTGTCTCCTGCCACGGTCTTACCCAAGGTAGATTTCTTAATAGTTTCCTCAACTGCTGTTGCTTCAAAAAAGGAATTACCAACCTTTGTAGCTGTCAAACAAACACCATTTACCGAAATAGAACTATCCGGGGCAAGGTCTTCCAGTACACGAGAGGCAGTGATACGAAAATGAAGACCATAAGATACGGGGGTAACTTTTTCGACTTTTCCTATTTCCTCAATAATTCCAGTAAACATTCAAAGTCTCCCCTCGAAAATCATGTCATTTTCCTTTTTATACCAGCGTGTCTTCTTAAACAGTATGGCTTCATCTGGAAAATCAATACCCAGATCGCCGATAGAATTAATTCCTTCCCCAAAAATTTTTGGAGCAAAAAAAATTATCACACGATCAACTTCTCCATGTCGAAGCATGGTAGTAAATATTTGCCTTCCACCTTCAACCAAGACAGATGCAATTCCTTCATCAGCCATTTTTTGCCACAAAGAAACTAAATCTACCATTCCATCTGTCTTTTTTAAAATCCAGACAGTAACACCCATTTTTTGAAGAATCTTCACTTTATCAGGAGGGGACTGATCTGTGGTCACAACAACGGTATTCTTAGGATCAGAATGGTGAAGAACCTTTGCTTCCAGAGGAATGCGAAGAGAACTATCCAGTATGACTCTTCGTTTTCCTTTGCCCGATACCATTCGTACAGTAAGTTGAGGATCATCAGCAATTACAGTATTAACCCCTACTAGAACAGCATCGCTTTCCCTCCGCATCTTATGGACAAAACGACGAGACTTTTCACCAGTAATCCAGCGAGAAAAACCACGGGAGGTAGCAATTCTCCCATCAAGAGTCTGGGCAATTTTCAGAGTAACAAACGGCCTGTGTTTTGTTATATACTTTATATATGGCTCATTCAATTCGATACTTTGTTCTTCCAGGATACCAGTACGGACTTCTATACCTGCTTTTTTTAACTTGTCAATACCTCTGCCATGAACCAGGGGATTAGGGTCAACCATGCCGATAACTACTCGTTTAATCCCTGCCTTTATAATGGCATCTGTACAGGGAGGGGTCTTGCCGTAGTGACTGCAGGGTTCTAAGTTAACGTACAGTGTGCTTCCTATAGCTTCGCCAGCCTTGAGTTTTCTCAAAGCATCAACTTCTGCATGTGGCCCGCCAAAGAAAGCATGATATCCCTCAGATATAATCCTTTCATTCTTAACAATAAGGGCTCCAACCATAGGGTTTGGACTCACCTTGCCGCCACCCCTTTTAGCCAGCCGTAATGCCCTTTTCATGAAAAAAATATCATCCATATAGGAAAACAGCCCTAAAAGTTTCTTCTCTTAGGGCTTCTCGATTTATACCACAATAGCTTTATAGAATATCAAAATTTCGTCACCTTCTCTCATCCGGACTATAACCGTCGGCACCAGAATTACACTGGTTCAATCCGCCGCGGCGGACTCGTGGGCTTTCACCACCGGTGAGGACTTTCACCTCGCCCTGAAGAAGACAAATCTAATATAACGAAAGTTTTAAAAGATGTCAAGCTGTAATTTGCTTCTCCCTTACAAAAAAGCGCCCTCCAAAAGAAGGGCGCTATCAAAAAGGAAAAGGAGGGTTTTTTATGAAAAGGATATTCGTTCTCAGTAATTATAAGCGGTTATTAATCCAGTATAGTTATTTCCTTTAATATTGTTATCCAGAGAAGAACCTGAAAGTTTTACACTTGAACTTGTTAAGACTTCTTTATTACCATGAAGTACACGAATTATATAAGTTACTCTTTGGATTGCAGAAAGATTTTTGTTGGCTCGCGTTAATAGATTTCCCTTCTCGTCTCTATATTCAAAATGAAAAGCACGAACACCTCCGATTACAGGAAAATCATTACACCACAATGTTTTATAAGAAAAACTATACTCTTTCACATTCTTGTCTTTGTCAACAATTACAATCCGGTCAGGTTGAGCAAAAAGTACTCTTCTAGTCTCTTCAAATTCTTTATTCATTTTCTCCAGTGTATTGGTTATTTCTCTCGGTAATTTACCACCATATCCTTGAATTTCCAGCTCTTTTACACCGTCTATTCTCTTACTGCCCATCCATACAAAAAGAGCCAAAAGAAGCAGCGCTAGCCCGATTATAGTATCATATTTCCAGTTTACTCTAAACTTCATCTTTTTCCCATGTCTTAGAAACCAAACTTACTGGATGGTGATGAATTATTTGAAAAACGGGGCCGTCTGACAAAGTTCTAATTTCTATTATACGAATGTCATTGTTCCTCAGAGCAGATAAATACCGCCGATCTACAAAACCTTCCGGTGCAAAAATAATATCCTCAGGAAAAGAAAGTTTGTCTTTCTTTGATTTCATTTTTCAACCCTTTCTGTTGCAATATAAAGAGAGGCAATTACTGTGCCATAAAAAAAAGACCAGAATTAATAAATCTGGTCTCTATTGTAAGTTACAGAATATACAGAAATTAACCCCTAATAAATCCTTTTTATATTTTTCCTCTTACCATTTCAAATCAAAAAGTGTGATTAAATGTAGACACATTATGTGTCTTTTTTTGGACAGAATATGTTGGTTTTACTCCACAACTCTGGTCAGCTCATCATTTACAAAAGGAACCAAAGGAAACACTTTCCCTCCCAAACTGAAAGTGAGCCCTTCTTCCGGAGGAGTAACCTGTCCAATAGTTACAGTTGGTATATTTCTCTGGGAAAGACTGGATATTACTTTGTCAGCATCCTCACTATTCACTACTATAAGAAGAGCACCAGAGGCAATAAGCCCCCATGGGTTCAGCCCTAATGCTTCGCAAAAAACTTTTGTTTCGGGGAAAACAATAACCTGATCTCCATTAATTCTCAACCCCAGTCCACTTACCTTACCAAGCTCCCAGAGACCAGTGGCAATCCCCCCTTCTGTTGGATCATGCATCCAGTGCACATCAGCTATCTGGCTGGCAGTAAGTGCTGCTTCTACTACAGAAATGCCTGGATTAACTAAAAACTTTTTTGCTCTGGAAATTATATCTGCATTAGTTTTTTCCGAAAGAATCTTTTCTTTCTCAGCAGCAAGAATAGCAGTACCTTCAATAGCTATCCCTTGTGTAAGCAGCACACTATCACCCACTTCAATCCGATCCGATCTTACCAGCTTATTTTTGGAAACCTCTCCTAACATCTGGCCCACCAGAATCGGTTTGTCTAAACCAGCTGTAACCTCTGTGTGTCCACCACAGAGAGTTATTCCAAGATTATTACAGGATTCATTAATGTCATCAAATATTTTTTCAACAAACGCCTCATCAGTCTTTCCTTCAGGGAGTAAAAGGGTTGACAGAAACCATCTCGGTTTTGCTCCCATAGTGGCAACATCATTGGCATTAATGTTCACACAGTACCATCCTATTTCCCGTTCCACAAATGTAACAGGATCAGTTTTTGCCACTAAATACTTATCTCCCATGTCAATAACAGCAGCATCTTCTCCAACTCTTGGACCAACCACAAGGTCTGGATCTTGCGGATCAATCCTTTTCAACAATTTTTCTAAAAAATCAGGAGGAAGTTTCCCTGTTCTAAAAAAACTCATGTTGATATCTCTTTTGTTTTATCATAACTATCAAAAAGAACTTTTATTAAATGTAGTGCTTTTGCGTCCTGTCCTAATCTCTCGGCAATAGTCAGGGTTATTCTACCAAGAGTACGGTATACGGAGGTTAAGTCTGGATCTATTTCTTCCAATGTTTCCAAATGCTTCTCAATAGTTTTTATATCTCCCCGCAAAATAGGCCCTGTCAGTGCATGATCCACACCTTTCTTCTGGATGTTATCCAACGTTCCACGCACCATAGGCAGCACAATCTCCAGGCTCTTACGCTGTTCCAATTGGCCCAAAATTCTCTGAACAAATGCCATCAGGGCTACCAGATAGTTAGACGCCACTGTACAACCTATATGGTACAATAATTTATCATCTTTGGAGATAAAAAACGGATTTGCTCCAATTGATCTGGCAAGTTTTTCTAACCGTAAACACCCTTTTGAATCTCCTTCTATAGCAACAGGAATATTTTCCAAATTACCTCTAAAATTTTCTGTAAAACTGAAACATGGATGAAAAGAACAGAGTAATATCTTTTTCTTTCTAAGAGGGGAAAGTATATCAGACGATAAAAGTCCAGAAGTATGAGCAACGATAACATCTGAATTAAATCCGCCAATTTCTGCAAGCGCCAGACCTATATCGTTTATTATATCGTCCGGCACAGTAATAAAAATGATAGTTGTTTTTTTATCTATTTCTTCTATATTAGTGGAACTTGTCCATGCCCCACATTCTTTTTGACAATTCTGAGCTTTATTAATATCTCTATCGATAATTGAAGAGATGTTAAAACCATAAAGGTGAAAAAGTCTTGACAGGGCACTTCCTACCCGGCCTGCTCCGATGAATCCCAATATCTCTTTTTGCTTTTCGCCTCTGTTTTTCATAAGGTTATTCTCCATAACTTTTATTTGTACGATAAAATAGTAAGCAGCAAAATTCAAATGAAAAATAAATACCAAAATTAAGTACTCTCTGACAAGACTTTTCCGTCATGATAAATCCTTCGATAACCTCAGAACAGGCTACGTCGAAGTACCAGATCGTTCCCCGACTATGCTCGGGATGAATCCTCCAATAGATCAGTTCAGAACGGACTTTGTAGAAGCGTGGAT
>CAYYPT010000035.1:0-4429 GCA_964473625.1 uncultured bacterium
ATACTCTCTTCCCTCAAGTTAAACTATTATCTAGGCCCTTTCAAAACAATATCTCCTGTTTTAACTCTTAGATGACGGGCAATTACAGGACATTTGGCTTTAAGAAGAAAAAAAATAGGTCTTTTTTCGTCCGAAAGTGTTTCATAATTCCCCTGCCCTTTACTAATTATCAATCCGGCTTTCTGATAATGGGAAAGGAATTCTTCAGAACACAGTCGCAAAATGGTTCCTGGAGCGCCAGAACCATTTGTTATAACTGTCGCTATTTTGTCAATCCCAACCTTCTTTGCGTCTTCAACTGTTACATCATTGATAATCGGCTCTCCCCGTACGACATAAACAGTGGGTTTTTTGATTGTTTCTATGAGAAGTCTGTCAAAGACAATTTCTCCAGCGTTATCACCAAGATAAAGCACTTCTTCTGTTTCTGACAGAGCTTTCTTGAATTTTTCGTAGTCAAAAATAGCAAAAGGTCTGGTTCTGATTTCTTCAAGCTCTCTGTCAAAATCAAAATTACTTGTAGGACCAAAGTCTATCACATTTCCGGCAATTGCAAATCGAATCGCCAACAAAAGCGGATCTTCTGCACGTTTAACTTCTTCTCTGAGTGCCGGATAAATTGAAAGAGCTTTTTCGTTATAAATGTTTTTTAAATGCAGGTAAGGATCTGTATGATTTGCAGCTTTTTTTACAGCACTATGAATTGTAATTCCCATCTCCGGAGGAGTAGCATCCATAGGAAACTCCGGAATTTTTTTTGCAACAGCGTCAAGTACAGCTTTCTGCTTACTTTCATCGTTGGTAACCATTTGAGCTGCTTCCAGTGCCTGTCTAAAAAAACAGGGTATGCATTCAAGATAAGTTCTCATTTGTACCTCACTAAGTTATGATTCCATAATATCCTGGATACGAGTTCTGTCCCTAATAGCACTATTAGGCGTGCACCGAATTTAATTTCTCCGGAACCTTTTTGAGGAATTCTATGCACAATTTCTTTTCCTGTTTTATCGAACCATTCAATTACCTCAAGAAAAACAACATTATCTGTTCCCATAATGCCCTCCCTAAAAAATGATAGTTTTAGAAATTACAGGATAAGGTTAAATATTTTTTAGGAGAAAATCAATTAATTTTTTAAAAATTCTGGTGTAATAGAGGTTTTATAAGAAATTGATTATCTTACTTTTTTTACCGCTTCAACCCAATAGAGCTCATCAGTTTCTACTATTTTTCTGCTTTCAAACCCTGCCCTATTGAGAAGTGGAACCATCTCCAGGGCACTGGGAAGGATGTCATGAGAAACTATTCCACCCAGAGAAGCATGTAATTCGTTAAGGCGGACACTGCTGCATGTGTGAAGGATTAAGAGCTTTCCGCCAGGACGGAGGACACGAAACATTTCTTCAAGAGCTAAAATAGGATGATAAAGATGGGGAAATGTTGAAAAGCAAACTATTTTATCAAAAGACGATTCCTTAAATGATAGAGCACATGCATCGCTACAGGTAAAATATGCACTTCTGCCATTTAGTATGTACTTTGCCAGTTCCAGCATTCTGTCCGAAATATCCTCTGCTACAACTTTTCCTTTGGGACCTACGATATCTATTAAGTGTAAAGTAACTCTGCCTGTACCAGCACCAATGTCGAGCACATGATCTCCCGGAGAGATACCAAAGCGAAGCAGATAATCTCGTAAAGGCAAAGGTTCCTTTGAAACTTTTGTGTGCCATTCTGGAGCTATCTGGTTAAAATATTCTCTATATGCTCTATACATAATTTTCCTTTGATTTAAATATTTTTTCTTGATTTAAATAGGACTTCGTGTTTGATCTTCTTCAAAACTATGGGAATCAAAACTAGCATTATAATTATCCCGGGGATTCCTTTTACCACTGAGACTATGGAAACAAGTTTTGGAGGTAGTCCTAAAATGTGCCCAAGCACTCCAGCGAAAAGATAAAGTACAATCCGTGAAACTGCCATTCCGACTAAAAGTAACCAGAATGTTCCCCAGCGCGTTTGCTGGTAAAAAAATCCAATTACTCCTGCAAGTGTGGTGAGTTCAGCCATCATTATGTAAAGAATCGGAGGTGATATTGGCGGCATCCCGGTAAGCAGTGTAGAAAGAACAGGGGTTAATAAGCCCACTGCCATGGCATAGGAAACAGGCAGGAAAAAAGCGCACACTGCCACAGGCCAGAACATAGGCAAAAAAATACTTCCCAGACCCACACTGTGAAACAGCATTGGAATAAGGACCCCGAGTGCCATGAACATGGCACTCAGGGTTAAGTTTTGAGTTCGTAAGTTCATTAAAGAGCGTACTTCATATCTACAAAGAAATTGCGTCCAGGCATTGGATAACCATACATAGATTGATACCTGGAATTAAGTACATTTCTTGCTTTTATTCTTAAACTAATCGATTTTAATATTCTCAATTGTAAAGTCAGATTTAAGAGTGTATAATTATTCATGGGATTTTGTCTGAAGTCAGCTCCGTATAAATCTCTGATGTGAGATAGATTGCCAGATAATTGAATAAATCTAAATTGATATGAAACATAAACAGATAGCTTTTTACCCGGGGCATTTAGCGTTTCATTACCAAGGTCCAATTTTGACCATGATGTGTAAAATTCCAGATAATCAAAAGGCAGCCAGTCAAGTACTAACTCATATCCTGTGTGAGTAAATTTACCTGAATTTTTCCATTTAACATCTGGCCATGTGCCTGCCATGCGGATAAGATTGTTTCCTTTGGCTTTAAAAAAGGTAGACTCAAACTTGAAACGTGAACCCAGCTGTTGTGTAAGTCCAACTTCATAATTCCATAATCGTTCAGGTTTAAGATCAGGATTCTTGGGTCTCCAGAAGTAAAGTTCACGAATAGAAGGGCTTCTGAATCCTTTGGCTACAGATAACCGCAAAGACGTTGTTTTAGCTGCATGTGCCACCAGACCAATCTTGGGTACAGTTTCGTAACCGAATAGTTCGTGATGTTCCAGACGAAACCCTGCCGAAGCAATAAAACGACCTAGAAGTAATTGTTGAGTATGAATGTAGGGAGCATATTCAGTGATATAATATTTACCAAAATCACTGTCACTTTTTACATTCTTAGCATTGCCGCCGTACCGTTCTAAGTCAAATCCTATTGTCGTAGTATTCCCCACCCACGGTTTTGTATTCTGATAAAACATTAACCCAAGGGTTCTATCTTTGGAATACCATCCGTCATAAATTTTATGGCGCCCAAAAGTAGAATAAAGCTTTAGATAGGACTCACCAATAGAGCTTTTGTGAATAATTGTTGTGCTTCCACCGTAACGTCGAAGATCGTACCAGTGGTCGACAAAAGGAGTCGATTCAGGACCAGGATCAAACAGATTGATATTTGCCAGATCTCCGTTCATTTCCATTTTTGTATTTCTTGCAAGCTGAATTCCGATATGAGCTGTGTAATAATCGGATTCGTAATTCGAATAGTCTCTATGGCCGTCGGTTTTTCGAGTGGTAGCAGTGAGATAATATTCCACTCTTCCACGTTTACCACCGTGAGTTACAGAAAGTTTTTTTGAATTAAAATCCCCTATTCCTCCTGTAAGTTCTGTTTTAAATCCATTCTTTGTCATTTTTTTTGAAATAATGTTGATCACCCCTCCCATGGCATTTGTGCCATAGAGAAAGGAAGCCGGGCCACGAAGAACCTCGATTTTTTCGACCCCCTCAAGCATGAATTCGTCAGGAACAGTGCACCCCATTAGTCCCATAAAGTCAGGTCGACCGTTTCTTAATATAAGCACGTATGTAGTAGCACCACCCCCAAGCCCTCTGATAGAAATTTTACCGGCTGAATTACCAGCTACTCCGTAACCCATAACGCCCCATTCAGTGACGTAAAGGTCAGGTACGTAAGTTTTAACTGCCTCAAGAACAGAATAAGCAGGCGTGCGTTGAATCATTGCACTGTTAATGAGAGTTACACTGGCAGCTAAATCTCTCTGGGCACCTGCTATTTTTGTAGCTGTTACCACAACAGGATTAAAATGATATTTGACTCTTATGGAATCAGATTTAGCAGTTTTAGTTCCACCAGCATAAGAATTCACTCCCAGTGCCAAAAATCCAAAAATAACCCAGAGATACTTAATATTTTTCATTGCCGCCTCCTCAAAAAATTTAAAAGTGTAAAGTGTGATGAATTACAAAAAAAATATGTAATTGATGTTACAAATTTTAAAATCGTAACACCACTTAATGTAAAGAAAAGCACTTTCTTTGTCAAGTGATTTCTTGAACATTGGTTGGAACATTGGTGCAGAATTTAGTGTTTTCCAGGAAACCAAGTTACGCATATTTCAAAATTTTTTCCCTGCGATTCTTTTTAAAACACTAAAGTGAGATGGCATTCATCGGTTTCTTT
>CAYYPT010000035.1:4529-18300 GCA_964473625.1 uncultured bacterium
TAATAAAAAATCTTCCGTTATCCTTTGCTTCAAGATTAACAATGAGTTTTCTGAATTCTGGATAAATAGATGGAATAATAGCCTTCTTTTGAAAAATTAACCTGCGTTTCATTATAAGTTTGTTATCTTTTTCTTCCCAATGCCATACAAGTTGACCAGAATTATTTACCAAATCAAAACTTTCAGGTAAAGAAACAAAAGAAAATTCTTTGGGTAGAGTTACTGTAAGCTCAATGTTCTCCTCCAGAGGACAGGGGAGTTCGAGCGGTGTGGAACGCTGGCAGAGAGCTGTTGAGATGTGGTAATTGCCAAAAATACTTTTGATCCCTGAGAATTCAAAGATATTTGTTTCTCCAACCTTTTGAAACATATCTTTTATAGTGATAGCAGCAGAAAAAGTGCTGTTCTCAAAGTTTAATGATCTCACAGTGCAATTTCCCACCGTCGAGTTTTTGCCAAAAAAGGTACTTACAATATCTCCAACAAATCTTTGTTGACTTTCATTATCCCACAAATCGAAAGCAGAATAGAAACAACCGCCTGTTTCTAGCAGTAGGTTTCCTGTCATATCTAGGTTTTTGTCGATTTTTAGATCAGCTTTCAACCAGACAAAATTTTTCTGTGGGATAAGTGTTGGAATTTGCTTGAGAATTGGTTTACTATTGTCCAGTATTAAAAGTGTTCTGCCAGCAAGTTCTATAGTACCTCTATTTTTTTGCGGTCTATCAGGCAGAAGAATTATTGACTCTTTTTTTTCGTTTTTTACTATAACACATGCAGTGTTAAATTGGATAAGAGATGGGACTGTGTTATCAAATTGGTAGTTAGACGAAACAAAAGCCACTTTTGTATCCAAACCTTTAGCATCAAGAAGGGTTTTCAGCAAGATTGCTTTGTCCAGATTGCTTCCGTAATTATGGTTGAAAGTGGCTTCGGCAGAAAAACAGCGAAAACCGAGAAGGAAAAAATCAATATGAACATTGCTTATTTGGTCAGCGACAATTTTTTGTATATCCAGTATTTCCCGGGAAGTGTCCAGATAAGTTTTTGTAAGCAGGCAGTTTATTGCTTTTTGGGGTAATTGATATTTGTTTTCCATACGCTTTATCAGAAAGCTGGCTACTTCCTCCCAGTTTTTTGAGGTTGAAAAAATTAGCCGGGGTGCAAATTCAGCAAATGATTGGTGATTAGGTTCCAATTTCAACATAGGGCAATTTGTCATTGACCATATATAATGTGTATATTTTTCTCCCTTTATTACAACAGGTTTTAAAGAAGAGTTAAACATGTGGTATTTCAAAATCATGCCTGATGGAATATTAACTTTGACAGTCATTTTTTTAATTGGACTTTTTGTTCCGAAAATTTCTTCGCCCATGAGCCATGGAAGAAATTTTGCATCAGTATCAATATGATATTTTAGATCGATTATACAACCTCTCTCGAGTCCTGTGTGTGAAACTACCATTTGACGGAGATAAGCATAAGCAGGAGCTCTTGAGACAAAACGGGGTAAAATTTCATTGAAAGCATTTTCAGGAGATGGAACCAATGTTCCGTCCGCCATGGTAGTTACTGATTTATCTATTTTCAACTTCTGGAATTTTGGATTGTAAGCGATGAATGTTTCACCAAGATAGCGATTGACTGCGTAGTAAGTCAACAGTTTAACTTTGTGACTGTATTCAAAATGTATACTACCGTCTGGTTTGAGTGTATAAACCTTGCTGATATTTAGAAAAACTGCGTCTGCATTTTTCAGATTTTGTTGAGCTAAAAGATTCTGAAAAGAAAGAAATAATAAAATAAGGCCGGTAATTATTGAATTTCTTTTCATGGTATCCTCTTATTTTTTGATGAGAACAATGGGGATTTCTGAAACATTTTTAACTGATTTTACTGCTTGCCTGAAATTCGGCCATTCCTCAGCAGCATATATACGTTTTTTCATACTCAAATTTTCTTTAAATGTAAGATAATTTTTTGAAGCTTTGTATTCTGCTGAAAAATCGGCTGCATTTCCTTCTATCGATTTAAATTTAGGAAGAGTGGATATCTTATATCCTTTTGGTAATGAAATTTTTTCTTTGAAATCAATCAATTTTGAACAGCGAGTTCTAAAGGAATACTTCCGCCTTTTTAGATCTAAATTCATATACAGATAAGGATTGGTTCTCCTGTCAGATAAAAGATGTCGAGCTACAACAGGAGTGAAGATAATTTCATTTTTTAGAACTCTCGCATACCCGGGAATTTGATAATGGATTGTGATTTTCATGGGCTTACTAATATCGTAGGGATCAGTATAACTTAACGAAAGGATTCTTGCACGAGGAGAAATAGCGTACATTGCTCGATCAAAATACTCCTGTCTGAGAGCTTTCATGCCGCGGAGGTTCCTACGAATACGAGCATCGGACTGCCCTTCCCCTTCAATGGTTACCCATCCTTTTAAGGTACCGTCCTTTGTCAATTTTGATTCACCTCTCACTCTAAAATAATGATTTTCAGGTGGACTGATTGGTGTAGTCTTTAAATCTGCGCCTTGAGGAATACCCATGAGATATTGTTGCTGTTGTTCTGCGCTTGACCAGAGCTCTCGTACTCCTGGCACCCAGGTTGGATCAAGCAAAATATAGTTACCTTTGCTTTTTTCCCATACGACCACACAGTGGTTGAACTGATCGGCTGGAATGCGATCAATACGGGAACCTGCCATTGTCATGGTAGGATAGGCTTTAAAACCGGCTGCTCGAAGCATGGTAATTAACATGCCAGCTTTGTCTTTACACACGCCGCAGCGATCTCTAAAATCTACTGCACCTTTGTGCAGGGTGTATCCTTCTCCACGTCCCATTGAAAGTCCGGAGTAGCGTATTTCTTCTGCTACCCAATGCGTCAGAACGGATACTTTTTCTTCATCAGTTTTACAATCTTTGGTAAGTTCATCTACTTTTTTCTGAATCTCAGGTGTAACCTCAAAACTTCCGTAATCTTCATTTACTTTGTTAAACCAGAGCGATTTGGCAATCCAGTCGTGGCATGTTGAAAGCAAGAGTTTCGGAGCAACGTCAGATAGTGCCACCATATTTGGTTCCCGTTTGAAGGGTTCAATATCTCTCTTTTCAAAGTGATAGATAGTTCTGTCTTTTTCGAAGTGGATCCATGATGTCAATTCTCCATTATAAATCTGGTACTGAATAGGCTTGTTGGAAGGTAGAGACACTGTATAACTTTTGAGCAACACTGGCACAGACGACCAGAAAGGGACAATGTCGTAAAACTCTCCTCTCATTGGTGGAATGTAACGTTCATCGTCTTCTTCGTTCTGGGGAATCGATGCAAAACTATCATCAGGAGAATTCAATGCGTTTAGAAGAGCATAAGTAAACCCTTTGCGGAAAATAACTGTTTCAAGTGCATCTCCTGTTTCAAGACGGCCAACCGGGATCATCTTTTCTCGTGCTCCCCAGTAGATCATGTAAGCTGGAGCAGTGTGGTCTAAAACTTTTTCCAGAGGAATTATCTCGATAGAGCCATCTTTTCTAAAAATCCGGGCTTTTTTCACTTCTACATAGGCTGTAAGTGGATCGTAGCCAAACTTACGTGAAGCCAGCTCCATGGCGCCTTCTGGTTTTAAAACTTTGGTGAGTCGATGAATAGTTACATAGCTTAAGCCAGAGTCCATTACTTTAACTTTGGTACTGTCAAATATAATAACCCTGGCTGCACCATTATATTTCTCTGCTCCTCCCGCTTCCTTAATCAATTTCTTTAAATGCTGATCATCAGTTGTTTTTGCGTTAAGGGATAGAAAAACCGCACAAAATAACAAAATGATCAGCCAGATTCTTTTCTGCATTTTTCCCCTCCTTCACATTCTTTTAGTAAAACAATTTATGAAAAGAAGATTAAATAATAATTTTCCTAAGCCCTTCAGGGCTCTCTAAGATAAATTCACCTACTAGAAGTTTAATAAACTTTTAAATATTTGTCAACTAAATATTTATTACAGATTCCTTCCCGTCGAAGTCATTACCAGCTTGCCGTGCTTTACACCTTTAGTGCTTATCAATTCATCAGCAATTTTTCTAATTTCTTTTGCCATTCCTTTAACTGCCATAACTTCTAGGCAGTTGTGATCATCAAGATGTATGTGCATTGTAGAGATAATAGATTTGTGGTGCTGGTGTTGATGCTCTATTAGATTCTCAGTTAGATCGTGCTTGTGATGGTCATAGACAATGGTAATGGTGCCTACAGTTTCTGTGCCTGCTTCCTCCCACTCTTCTTTTACAAGTCTTTCTCTAACCAGATCTCTGAATGCTTCAGACCTGTTGGAATAACCATGTTTAACAATCAGATAATCAAAACGCTTCAATAGTTTACTGTCCATTGAAATACTGAACCGAGTGATTCCACTCATGATTGATTTCCTCCATTAATATATATTGGATTGGTAATACAAAAAAATGTTCCATCATTATTCTTCGTAATCAATTCTCCTCGAAGATAGGATATATTTTTTATTTCTCCCAGATCACAGTTTAGGACGAATTTATAATTGTTGTCAAACTCCTCGATTTTTTTGATGACTTTTTCCCTTTTCTCTGTCAAATCACCGAGCCAGATTTTACATGACATAAAACGGCCAAATTCTTCAGTTGATAATCCGTTTATAGTAAGTGTGAATTTGTTTCCTTCAATTTCATCTCCGGGAATTCTTCTTTCACCTTTTTCGTTTTTAATTTCGATAATCATAGCAGGACCTGTGGTGATGTAGCTGTGCCCGCTGCGCAGAGCCTTGATGATTTTCTCTCGGTTAAGTTTTCCATTGACAAAAACAGCGGTTCTTACTTTGCCGAAAAGGTGTACGGATCGTTCTTCCAGATAAAGAAACGGAAGTCCAAGCTGGCGATAGCGATTGAATGATCCGTGAGCATCATTTCCTGCAACGATAGAGAGCTTTTCTCCATCGAGAAGAAGTTCCTTCCATTTTCTGAAACCTCGTCTAAAAAATAAATCGTCTGAGCCATTAAGTATCTGAAGCCCTGTTAGCTTTTTGTGTCTGTAATCAGAGTCAGTCCATTTCCCTCTTCTGAGAAAAATCCACTGGAGAAGTGGAAATGGTACTTCAGGATGAGCAGCAAAAGCAAGAGCGTTTTCTTCTAAGTTATCCAAAATTTCTTTTAGCGTGTGTTCAGGCGAGGTTTTAAACCAGCGCTCAGCGCTGTCGCCAGAACCATGAAAAAAGTGTTTATTGTTAAGAAGAAGCATATGAAGGTTTTTCCCTTTTGCATTTCCGCAGGAAACTTCCTCGCCCGGGATGAAAACTAAATTTCCCTTCTTTTCAATTTTATTAACTTTTTCGTGGAGAAACTTCCATTTGGAAAGATTGGGATCATTCTGGAGATAGTTATCTTCCATGTCGTCAAGATCATAAGAATGGTCAGTTACACCAACAAAAGATATGCCCATAGCTTTGGCAATCTTAGCGGTTGCTTCTATGGGGCTGCCAAATTCTGTTTGATCGTTCGTTAAGTTAGAGTGATGATGAATATCTCCGTGAAACCAGTTTTTAAATTTTGGAAAAGGTTCTCTTGCAACATGTACCCTGAGTGGAGAATGAGAACTGCCCCGGTAATTATCAGTAAAAAAAGTATGAATTTTCTTCCTTCTTTTGGATCGTGTTTCTATGCGAATCTTAATTTGTAAGGTTCCACAAAAGTTATCTCTTGGTTTGATTTTTATAACCCGGAACCACCATGGAGTTTCTATTTGAAAAGTTTCTTTTGTAAGTAAAATTGAATTGCTTGTGTTATCCGGATAGTTAATTTCTGCATGAATTGGATAGAGAATAATTGGAAAACGGTGCGCATCTTTTACAAGAATCAATATCGGAATTTTCTTGCCGGGTTCAACACGGAACGGTGCGTCAGTAAGAATTTCTGGCCAGTTCCTGTACACCAGACTTAATCCTTTGAGAGTGTAGTGAATCTCAGCGTAGAGAGCCGGGAAGATCGGAAAAAAGTTGATGAGTGTGTCCACGGTGTTTTTTCTTTCCTTTCTCTAAAATAGTTTCTATTGGTGCTCTAAGGTATTTATCCACAGTATACTTTACTTTTGAAAGCTGACTTAGAAGAAAATAAGTATCAATTCCGTATGTAAATGAAGGATCAAAGTAACAGCTTATTGTACAGCCCTGGCAAAAAGAGAACCGTCCTTCCATTCTTTTGAAGTGTTTAACGATTTCGCTTTGATAAATTTCTAGTAAATTATTATTAATCGGAATTTTTTTAATAGCTTTGTGATAGCATGGTAGCAAAAGATAGTTATCCGGCGATATCACAATAGTAGTTGTTACAGCTCTGCAGCGCGGATGATTTGTTAAATTACCGCCTTTTTTCATAAACCGGATAATTCCTCGGTTTACGTAAACATAAGGTTCAGAGGCAAAAGAAAGAATTAAGTCAAGTGTTTCTTTGTGAATGCCTGGATTATCAAAGTAAGAGAAAACAGGATTCACCAGAAGTATTCGGTGCAAGCTTTTAGCAAGGCGCGCCATTTCTGAAAGATGTTTTACATTCTCTTCTGTTACGGTAAAAAGAATATCGGGCTTTTCACCCAGTGTTTCAGCAATGTGAAGGCTTTTTATAACACTATCAAAACAGGGGACTCCCCGGATACGATCGTGTTCGCTCTTGATTGGAGAGTCTAATGAAAAATGAAGCAGGTCGATCATGCCTGCAATTTCCCGAGCACGTTTAGGATAGAGAATACAATTTGTTGTAACTGTTGTCAAAAAACCAAGCTTCTTTGCCATGCGGAGGAATTCGGGAAGTGCAGGATGGAGCAAAGGTTCACCACCTGTTAAGTCAATAAATTTGACGCCTATTTTTTTTAAATCCACCAGATTTTTAAATACTTCTTCTGGCTTTGCATCTTTCCCCTTTTTCTTGTAAATGTCACAGAAAATACAACGTGCATTACACCTTGTGGTAATATAATAATTACAGAGAATTGGATATGATATTAGGTGGTTCATCGTAAGTTTCTTTCTTTCCTGACGTTGTAAGAAATAGACTTCCACTGAATATTCCTTGCAAAAAGAAGAATAGGAGCAAATAAGAGAGTATATCCGATATAAAATAATTTGTATGGTAGAATGTACAGCAGCAAGTCCAGCCTCTTGAGAATTTTCAAAGGGTGGTGGAGGAGGATTATGTCTGCAACCAAAAGCATTGTGAAGAAAAAAAGTGCCGGCTGAAAATTTCCTGCAATCAGGAGTATAAGAAGGAATAAATTAACTAAAAATGTAATTCCCATGAGAAAAAATCCCAGAAAGCCGTGGCTGCGTCCCCCCACTGCCCATCTTTTTCTCTGGATAAGAAATTCTTTCAATGTTTTAACTGGTCGAGTAATGACACAATTTCTGTGATCCAGAGCAATACGGATACGGGAGTTAGTTTTTTTATAAACATTTCTGGTTAAAGCAAAGTCTTCTATAACGTGATTTCCAACGGATTCAAATCCGCCTACTGTATCGTAGAGTTTTTTTCGTATTGAGAAATTGTTTCCAAAAATGCTCAATGGATGACCCAGATTAGCCCATCCTGATCCAACAGCAGTAAAGTAGACCCAGTCGATTGATTGAAGTCGGGAAAATAGAGGAAAATTTTCTCCTTTTCTGTCCAGAAGAAGAAAACCACCAACCATTCCTGTGGATTTATCATATTTGCAAATTGTGGACTCAATCCATGTAGGAGCTACTATGCAGTCTGCATCAGTAAAAAAAAGAATTTCTCCTCTACTTGCTTTGACGCCTTGAATTAATCCATTTACCTTTCCTGTATAGGGGAAAGGATTATTCTGAATATTAATAACTTTGGCAGATGAAATAGAGCGTGCAAATTTTCCCATGATTTCTGGCGTTTTATCAGAAGAGCGGTCGTTAACCAGAATAAATTCAAGTTTATCTTTGGGATAGTTGATTTTCCGTAGAGATTCAAGACATTCTGGTAGATAGTTTTCCTCATTTCTTGCTGTGACAACAATGGAAACCAGAGGTTTGCCTTTTCTATAATTAGAATCAGCAGGGATTTTCTTCCGAATGCCAAGTGCTGTAATAACAGAAAGTGTAAAATATAGGACAATTAAAGAACAGACAAGAATTGTCAGAAAAGAAAGATTCATTTATTCTCCATAAGTTATTTGCTCCAGTGTTTTCGTCTGGTAACCAAGATGATGAAGGGAAGTCAGGATGTCGGGAAATGTCTCAAGCATTACTGGAGTATTGGAGTGACCATCGTGGAATAAAACAATATCTCCTGCATGTATCTTTTCCCGGACTTTTTTTATCAATTTTTCTGGATTTGTTTCTTTAAAATCGTAGGTGAGAAAGCTCCATATTACCAGTGTATGGTTAAGCTTGTTCATGAGTTTCTTAAAGCGCAGATCGAACCTTCCATAAGGGGGACGGAAAAATAGGGGTTTTTTGCCTGTAATTTTTTCAATTGCGTAATCCGTGTCAAGAATTTCTTTTACGACTCTTTCTCTTTTCCAGAATAGCATAGAATGGTGGGAAAAACCGTGGTTCCCGATTGTGTGGCCTTCTTTCTCTATTCTTTCTACAATTCCTGGATGTAGAAGTACCTTTTCTCCCAGCAGGAAAAAACTTGCCTTGGCATTGTATTGGCTCAGTAAATCCAAAAGCCTGGGTGTGTAAACAGGATGTGGACCGTCGTCAAATGTGAGATATATCTCCTGTCCTTCTGTGGAACCTTTCCACAAAACCCAGGGGAATAAGATATGCCATAAGCTGATTATCATTGATAGAATAATTAATAGGTATTTTTGAGAAATGCAAGTAAAAAATGTCTTTGGTAAGTTACAGCTTCATGCCAAAAGCGCAGAGGGAATATCGTGAATAACTTGTATAAAATCTGTGCGAGCTTAGCCAGCCTTGCGTGCTTCCCGAGAGATTATTACTCAATCAACGCGTTCAACTTTTACCAGATGAGTGGAGCAACTGATACATGGATCATAAGCCCTGGCAATCACCTCACACTGGAACCGAATAGTATCATCACCAGCATCTTGCTCCATGAGGCCTTCAACTGCTTTTCGCATATACTTTTCACAATCCTCTAAATTCTGGCCTGTTGGAATAACAAAATTAGCATAATCAACCAATCCATCTTTCATTTTGTAGTGATGGTACAATGTTCCTCTGGGCGCCTCCACAACACCAACCCCTTCCCCATCTTGCCGAGAAGGCTGAACAATCTCAGGATCTTTTTTAATTTTGAGGATGTTATCAACAAAATGAGGAATTTGTTCCAGAGCCCAGACAATCTCAATCGCCTGAGCAAGATTGTTAAATAACGGATTTTTCAGCCATCGCTCATTCCAGTATTTCTTGTAGAGTTTTCCAGCCCGTCCCTTTAATCTGGTCCCAAGATTGTTCATTCTGGCCAAAGCTCCTACAGTATACGGTTTTCCATTATAAAGACAGTGTTTTGCAGAAGAATGGGAAACAAACCGTTCATTAGTAAGCTTCTTATATTCTTCAACATTTACTACTTCACCAGTAGAAATCCGGATTTGATCTCCCACTAAACCATATTTACCATCACCAGGTTCACAGCACATAAAAACTGTATCGCTATCGAAAAACGTGGGAATATCAAAACTGGCAATGATTTCTACACCTTTCTCTGCGAAATCCAGCATTTCCTGGCTCTGTTTTTTTATATTAAGCAGCTTTTCTTCATCAGGATAGCGACCAAAACCTCCTACAGTTGGGTTCTCACCATGAATCATTCTACCGGCCGTTACCTCCACAATGTGATTAGCAAATTTTTTTAAAGCAAGGGCGTTTAGTACTTCTTCCTTATATTTATCTGTCATGGCAATGACTGATGGATAACCAAGAAAATCTGGCAGTGCCAGAACAAAAACGTGGAGTGAATTGCTTTCCAAAGATTCACCAAGATGCATCAGATAACGCACTAATTTTACTTTTTGGGGCACTTCAATTCCAAGAGCCTTTTCAAGCCCGCGCAATGCCGCATATCTGTGAGACACCGTGCATATAGCACAAATCCTGCAGGCAATACTTACATCCTCTACTGGAGTTTTTCCCACGACAAGGGTCTCTACAAGCCGTGTACCTTCAAGTATATCAAACCTGACTTCCTTAATCCGTTTACCATCCATTCGTATGGTAATTCCACCTTCCCCCTCTACTCTAGACAAGGGTTCGACTACTATTTCTCGCATCAAAGAACTCCCAAAATTTTCTTCAATGGTTTCATCATTCCGCTGCCAGTATGAATTCGAAAGCGACGCTTAATTTCTTCCACAGAAAAACCTTTTTCACGCAAAAGATTAAATCCCGAAGCAATATTCGCATCTTTCATGGGACCCCAACATCCCAGACAGGGAAGATTATTGGAGGGGCATCTTGCTCCACACCCTGCTGCAGTTATGGGACCGAGACATAATTCTCCTTTCAATAGTAAACAATCATTTTCTTTAAATTTACACTCCGTGCAAACCGGATAATCGGGAAAAACAGGAGTATTATCCTGAAGAAAATGAGAAAGACAGAAAAAGAATTGATCTCTATCAATAGGACATCCCGGAATATAAAAATCAACCTTCACAAAAACATCAATCGGTTTAGATTCTATGGGTGTACGCAACTTTAAAAAACCATCTCCATAAACTTTTTTAAAACGCTGATCCCACCCTTTAGTCCCCAGTTCCATTGCTTGAATTCCACCATAGCAAGCACAATTCCCAATGGCTATTAACAATTTTGATCTTTTCCTAACTTCTTTAACATGCTCAGCCTGTTCTTGATTCGAGATAGAACCTTCAACCAGAGCAATATCTAACTCAGAATCATCATTATCACTCTTGGCTAAGGAAAAAGATTTTATATTGGCTGAATTAAAGAAATCCAGGAGTTTGTCTTCACTGTGAATAATTGTTAACTGATCGCCATTGCATCCTGTAAAACCATAGAGTCCGATGTCCTTTTTTTTCTGATCCAATTTATTTCTCCTTAAACTCTAGATAAGTCCCTTCATGTGAATAACATCCCAATATGAAAATACAGGTCCTTCAAGACATGTATAGATATACCCTCCTATGACGCAATGTCCACATTTCCCCACTCCGCATTTCATTCTTCTTTCCAGTGTCATGAGAATTTGATGCTTGGGCACATTAAGTTTCAAGATTTCAGCAACAACAAACTTATACATCACAGGAGGTCCGCATACAGCAAAGTAAGTATTTTCAGGATCAATTTCCCCGAGTCGCTGAAAAAGTCGAGTTACAACTCCTGTATCACATGGCCATTCACCTGTATCATCTTGATCAACTGTGAGAAAACACTTAAGATCATCTCTGTTTCTCATGTGGAGAAATTCTTGCAAGAAAAGCATTTCAGCAGGTCTTTTTGCGCCATGAAGTAAATATATCTTTCCAAATTGGTCACGATTGTCAAGCGCATAAAGAAGAAGCGATCGCAAAGGTACTGCTCCAAGACCTCCCATAACAATTACCAGATCGTGACCATACATTTCCTCTACTGGGAAACCATTTCCATAAGGACCTCGTACACCAAGAATACTGTTTTCCTTCAATTTGAAAATAGCATTGGTCACACGTCCTACACGCCGTATTCCAAATTCCAGAAGGCCTGGACGAGAAGGAGGAGAAGAAATAGAAAAGGGAGCTTCCCCAATTCCACACAGTGAAACCATCATGAACTGGCCAGGGAGATAATTAAGGCTCAAGGCTTTCTCCATATTCACAGCCCGAACCTGAAAAAAATGAACATCATCTGTTAAAGGATAACGCCTAATGAGTCGCATGGGCTCTGGAGTATAGGGGTTTTTTAACTGAGTTGAAGCTTTCATGCTGAGACCTCCTCACCTTTGAGCTGCGCAACCACAGTTCTAATATCAATATCAACAGGGCATGTACCAATACAACGTCCGCATCCCACACAGGCCGGTTCACCAAACTTTCCAACAAAAGCTTGCAATTTGTGAGTAAACCTGAGCTTCAAACGTTCCGCTCTTGCCTCCCGGAAATTATGCCCTCCTGCCACCATTGAATACTCAGTAAAGAGACAGGAATCCCACTGACGAATTCTTTTACCTTCAAGTTTGCCGAGTTCTACCTCATCTATAACATTAAAACATGTACAGGTAGGGCATACAATTGTGCAAGCCCCACAGGAGAGACACTTTTCGCCCAATTCTTCCCAGATTGGACTGTCATAACTCAGTTCCATGATACCGGGCATACCTGTTAAGTCCATTTCAGTTTTAAACTGCGCATCTCTGTATTTTCGCCAGGCAATATATTTTTTCAGATCATCGTGCCCCACATTTTCATCTACGAACTCACTGCATGCTCTGATCATATCATCACCCAGACTGGATCCAACCCACACAAGGAAAAAATCTTCAAGGTCGGAAAAGAATAAATCAAATCCTTTCTCCACATTGTGGGTATTGGTACTCTTACAAAAACAAAGCTCATCAGGGATACAAGAAAGCCCAATAATAGCTGTTCTTTTTCGCCGTTCGTGATAGTAGGGATCTGGATAATGCAAATTATGGAAATTATCCATTATCGTCAGAGCATAGATATCGCAGGGATGCAGGCCAAAAATCACCCGATTCGGAAAATCCTCAAAGGTAGCATCCGCTTTTCTACCTTTGAAAGTAAACATTGTAAATCTTGGGGGTAAAAGAAGTTTTTTAAAAGGAAGCTTTGTCCTTAGAGCAGTTAAATCAAGTCTGGAGAAATCTTCTATTTTTTCCAGAACATGACCATCTCCCTTCTTTACCGGACCCCACAATTCACCAAAAGGTTTAATAGATTCAAGAAAATTATTAAGATGCTCTTTTTTTATCTTAACCGCTCTCATCAATCTACTCCACTACTTTTCTATTCGATATGAATTAATTCTTCAAACGCATTTACGAAATAAATAACATTTTCAAGTTCAAGCATTATATTCACGTTTCTCACAACAAAACCCTCTCTACATTTTAACTTTATTGGAGCAAAATTAAGAATTCCTTTTATCCCTGCAGAAAACATCCTATCGCATACTTCCTGAGCACTGATTGCAGGAACAGTAATAATACCTATCTTTATGTTATTTTTTTTCACAAAATCTTCAAGATAATCCAATGGGAATATTGGAATCTTGTTCTTCCTATTAATCTTTGAAGGATCAATATCAAAACCTGCCACGATACTAATGCCCTCTTTTTCAAACAATCTATAATTGATTAATGCTGTACCAATATTCCCAATTCCAACCAAGATCACCTCATGAACACTACCTTTATCCAGAATCGCATATAATTGTTCAATAAGTGTATCAACATTATAGCCGCCTTTTTTATTGCCAGAAATCCCAAATATCGAGAAATCCTTTCTAACCTGTGCAGGAGTTACGCCTACTGCCTCAGCAATAGTCTTAGAAAAAACTCTGTCAAAACCCAGATCTTTAAACCTTAAAAGCGCATTCCTGTAATGCGATAATCGAGGAACACACGTTTTGCACAACACATATTTTCTCATTTTTGGTTCTCCAAAAAGGTCACGAGTTTTGTTTATCATCTCTTTCCTGCATAGGATTAAAAACAAAACAGCTTTAAAAGAGCAAAGAATATAATCAATTTATCTCACATTGTCAAGAGATTTTGTGATTATTTTCACTAAAAATCCTAAT
>CAYYPT010000036.1:0-17375 GCA_964473625.1 uncultured bacterium
TTGAGTTGAATATTTTGAGAGACCAAATCCATTTGATATTATCGATCCCGCCGAAATATTCGGTTTCAGAGGTAGTAGGGTTTTTGAAAGGTAAGAGTGCTATCAAGGTTTTGGATAGATATCCAGGATTAAAGAAGCGGTATAGGGGTCGGCATTTTTGGGCAAGAGGATACTGTGTCAGCACTGTGGGTTTGGATGAAGAGCAGATAAGAAAATATGTACGTTGGCAATTAGAGAAAGACAAGAACATAGAACAACTCAAGATTTGGAAATATTAAGACCCTTTTAGGGGTGGTTGTTAACTCCTCAAACAAAGTGAAGGCATACTTAAAATGGTTATCAATTCAGTACTGAATCAAGCTTATAAAAATTATAAGCTTGATTATTATTGATGACGGGTCGGAGGATAATACAAGCAAAACCATTGAAAAGTATAATGATAAGATTTTTATCAAAACTTCACGAGGGAATTATTGTTGCAAGAAATTTAGGTCTTGAAAAGTCAGAAGGAAGTAAGGTTGCATTTTTAGATTCTGATGATCACGGGCTTCCAAGTAAACTAAGTAAACAAGATGGAGTATGTAAAAAAATCCTGGTGTATTAGTTGTTCAGACAGAGGAACTATGGGTAAGGAATAGTGAAATTGTCAATCCAGCGAAAAAGCATACCAAACATTAGTTTAAAATGTAACTAATAGGAATATAGAATGACAGGTCCTAAAAAGGATACAAATTCAAAGAAGGAATACTTTAGTTCGCGATGGATGTTGTTGGCCAGTGTGCTGGGAATGGCTATCGGCACTGGAAACATCTGGCGTTTTCCCAGAATTCTAGCCCAAAATGGTGGTGGAGCATTTCTCATACCCTTTTCAATTTTTCTTTTCATCTGGAGTATCCCTCTTATTATGGTTGAATTTTCTATGGGCAGCAAGTCAAGAAAAGGAGTTATCGGAAGTTTTATCTATTTCGGAGGCAAAAAAACTGCTTGGATGGGCGCATTTGTTGCTTTCTGTACTATTGCCATAACCTTTTACTATTCTGTAGTTACCGGATGGTGTATAAAATATTTTATTGTATCGACCATTGGTGGTTTTAGAGGTTTGGATACCACTGCTGTTTCAGAATCATTCAGCCAGCTTACCTCTTCCTGGCAGTCTGTAGGATTTCAATTTTTGGCATTGATGACAGGCTGTATAATAATTTATCGTGGTATTGTACACGGCATAGAGAAAGTGAACAGGATTCTTGTTCCTTCACTTTTTGTCATATTAGTAATTGGTGCAGTCAGAGTAATAACTCTTCCGGGTGGAGTCTTAGGATTAAATTTTCTTTTTAATCCGGATTTTACCAGTTTGAAAGATTATAATGTATGGCTGGAAGCACTTTCCCAATCAGCTTGGTCTACAGGTGCAGGGTGGGGATTAGTTCTTACCTATTCAGTATATTTGAAAAAACGTGAGGACATTATTTTGAATTCCATGATTACAGGATTTGGTAATAACAGTGCTTCTCTTCTGGCAGGAATTGTAATTTTTGGAACCGTATTTGCTTTATCACCATCGGCTGATATAGCTTCATCCCTGGTGCAGACCTCAGGCAAAGCAAGTACAGGACTCACATTTGAATATTTACCAAGTCTTTTTAACTCCATGCCCGGTGGTGTGGTTATGGGGCCGCTATTCTTTTTAGCCTTAACCTTTGCTGCATTTTCTTCTTTGATCTCACAGATTGAACTTGGTGTACGGAATTTGATGGATTTTGGATGTACAAGAAAAAGAGCTGTTATTTTCCTTGGAGTTATTGCATTTGTACTGGGTTTACCTTCTGCTTTGGCACTTGGTTTTTTTGAAAATCAGGATTGGGTCTGGGGATTGGGTTTGATTGTTAGTGGATTCTTTTTTTCCATTGTAGCTATAAAATATGGAGTGGATAAAATAAGACGAAACCTATTGAATAAGAAAACTAGTATCTCTACAGGGAAGTGGTTCACTATAGTAGTAAGTGTTCTAATCCCTCTACAATTTATAGTTTTAATCAGTTGGTGGTTCGCCAAATCTATAAGCTGGGATGAGTATTGGTGGAATCCGTTACATAAATATACAATTGCTACAGTTGTAGCACAGGGGGGTGCAGTACTAATTGTATTTTTATTTTTGAACAAAAAAATGGTTAAAGCCATAGAAAGGTTCAATGATGACAGTTAAAGCGATAATTTTCATGATTATTATGCTGGGAATTTTTTGGGGTGGTTTTATCTGTTTAATTGCACTTACTGCAAAATTTGAACGAAATAAAAAAAGCAGAAAAAATGTGGATGACTAAATTTTTTTAGTTCATCTAAGTTAATCAAAATAAAGGATATTGAATAGAAGAACAAATATTAACAAGAGTAGGAGAACCTTAAGATGTATTTCATGAAAAAGATGTTACGGGATAATTTTTTATTGATAATTTTAGTATTATTTTTTGCAGTTACTGTAGGTGAGGATGCATTTTGTCAGCCCCAGAAGCATTTTACCAGCTTTAGAGATGCTGATATTGAGGCAGATTTTAATTGTGTTTCCGCCAGGCGGGTTTCCTTTTATGCAGATAAGTACAATTTCAATTACAATAATTCCGGCATGACCCGTTTTGTATCTGCCGCAGATCCGTATCAGGCCAATGTGATTGCCTCCGACAGGGTCTGGGGAAATGCCAGGGTTTTATATAAGATTGATCATGGTGAATGGATTCCAATATACGATGGTGACACCAAGGCGGAGCTGGTGACACCGAACCGGAAGGTTGTCTATACTGACTATGAGAAAGGAATGCCCATAAAGCTGGAACGGACTATAGAAAAGGTTGGGCGAGGACTGGATTTAACTATCAAGCTTCAGACCATGATGGAGTTTCCGGTGACCATTGGCAGTATTGCAATTCCCTTACCTGTAGCCAGTCCCCCTAGTGAGGGGTATGATCCTACGTTCAGACGATATGATCATGATTACATATATGAAGAGACTTTTGTCAAGCACCAATATATAGGTGGGGATGGGTCTTTTCTCTACTTTACCCGTCGTTCTGGGGAGCCGCCTTTTTTGCTGGTGATGACCAAACCGGGGACCCGTCTGGAGTACTTTGATGGGTTTAATGTATATATACATTCCCGTGTTCAAGCAGGGGATAAGGATCACATACCCGGGATGCCTCTGGAAAACACCGTGCTTGAGTTGTCCCCGGCCGGAGAAGAGGGGAGTAGTGTGGAGTATGGATTCAGGTTTGAATGGGTGAACAGCTACGATGAGATGCGGGAAGTTCTTTATAATAATGGACTGTTTGATGTCCGGGTAGTTCCCGGAATGACTGTACCCCAGGGACTTACTGCGAAGGTTTCACTTCACAGCAAGAATGAGATAGACTCAGTAGTAGCTGAATATCCGGATCAGACCACCATTCGGTTTCTTGAAGAAGAAGAGCCGGGATATAAGATATATGAGGTTGATTTCCAGCGTCTGGGTGAGAATATACTGACAGTCTATTATAATGGAGGAGAGCGGACGATTTTAGAGTTTTTTTCAACTGAGCCTATTGCCACCCTTCTCCGGAAACGCACTGCTTTTATTACTCAGAAGCAGCAGCATCGAGATCCGAGTAAATGGTACAATGGTCTTTATTCGGTATGGGATATGGAAAACCGTGTTCTTCGGGGACCAGACAATACGGATGGATTTGATTATTTTTACGGGTATGTGTTAGCCTGTGATGATCCGGCGCTCTGTAAGGCGCCCCTGGTTGCGGCAAAAAATGTGTATTTACCTGATGATGAAGAGATACGCTCTGTTGAATATTATATAAAAAATTTTGTGTGGGGTGGTCTTCAGAGAACAGATAAGGAGCTTCCCAACCCTTATGGGATATACAGTGTGCCGAACTGGCGTGTATCACGTGACAAGTTTTTGTTTGCTGGCATACGAAACAATAATCTTGATAAGATGAACATCTGCCGGGCGTATGATTATCCCCATATCGTTATGATGTATTATCACATGTTCCAGATAGCCGAATACTATCCGGAGAAGGTCAGCTACCTAGATGCAAATGGGTATTTGGAGCGAGCGTTTCAGACGGCCAAGGCTCTTTTTACCTATCCCTATGAGATATATCCCTGGGAAGATACCTATAAATGGGGTCTGATGAATGAGGTTGTTATTCTTCCACTTATTGAGGATCTTGAACGTCATGGCAGAGAGAAAGATGCAGCCTGGCTGAGGAATGAATGGGAGAAAAAGGTAAAGTATTTCGTTTATGACGATAAATACCCATACCATTCAGAGTACTGTACCGGCTCAACAGCTTTTGAATCAAGCTATGCTTTTGCAAAGTACGGAACTCTTAATCCAATGAAACCTGACACAAACTTATGGTATGATAAAAATCTAAAAAAATGGTGGTCTCATCCAGAAGTAAAACAGGAGGATAGTCGGTTATTCATGGACCGCCAGCTTCAGGCAAATCTTGCTCAGAGAGGGTGTGTGATTCCAACATACTACAATTTAGGTTCAACTTCAAGATTGTATTACACGTCACGGCTGGGGGGGTGGGCTCTTCTTGATTATAGCCTCCATTTTGCCGAAAAGCCGTGGGACTGGCTCCAGTGGGGGTATTCTGCCTATTTAAATTCATTTTCTTTGATGAATACCGGAACTGCTGAGTCCAATTATGGATACTGGTATCCGGGAAAAGAGAATGACGGAGCCACAGGGTGGACCTTTAATGCGGGGAAAGGACGCAGGAGTTTTAACCGGGGAAAAGTTCGAAATTATCCTCACGGAGCCTATCCCTATGACGGGGAAGCCGATCTGGGTCACGGAGCGGTGATGCGTATGACTTCCACAATAATTACACATGACCCTCTTTTTGGGTGGATTGCCTATGGGGGAAACCTGCAAACAGAAAACAAAAAATTAACAGTTATTCCGGAAGACGGCTTGGGCATACGATTTGGTTTTATAACAGAGAATAACAGGATAGTGGTTGAGCTGAACCGGGACAGGTATTCAGAGACAACACCGGTTGTTACTGATAAAGAAGGTAAATCAATAAAGCTTTTCATTTCAAATTTGACAGGCAAGGCTCATAACATTCGGTTAACCCTCACCGGGACTAAAGGAGCAGTCTACGCATTGAAAGTAAACAGTAGAGATATAGGGAATAGAGAACTACAAGGAGCCAGGAAGATCACAGCTGAGTTTGAGAATCCAGCAGAAGGTTGTACTGTAGAACTGGTAAAGATGGAATAGCGGATATAGATGGTATTAAATTAAAAGGAGGTGTATATATGTCAAAATTTTCGGAAATTTTAATCCTGTTGTACTTAACAGTTTTGTCTGTCTTCAATTTCACTACCCTTTGTGCGTCATCCGGAACCGGAAAAAACACTAAACTTAACCCAATTTTTCATCGTGATCCATTGTATCCTGGGCGGTTTGCTATGCTCCCTCTTGGGCAGGTCAAACCGCGTGGATGGTTGAAACAAGAACTTGAAAATATGCGTAATGGGATTACCGGTCATATGGATAAGTTTTATCATTTACTTCAAGAAAATGGCTGGCAAGGTGAAAAGGGGCCGCCTTCTCATTCCTATCAATGGGCTCCCTACTATTGTGATGGCCTTGTATCTCTGGCTTATCTGCTGGATGATAAAGAGCTCATCACAACAGTTGATAAATGGTTGGGTTGGGTGCTTGACAATCCTCACCAGGATGGCTGGATAGGTCCGAAACCGGACCAGTGCGCCCGGAGCTGGGGTATGTGGTATCCAATACCTATGTTGAAAGCAATGGTGCAATATCAGGAAGCAACCGGGGATGATCGAGTGATTCCGGTGCTACGTAATTTTTTTAAATGTTACCATCGCCGGATGTTTCCTCCAAATGGCAAAACTTTGCTTGAAAACAGTGATCATATGATTAGACTGACCTATTTTGAAAATGGAGGTGATGAAGGATTAGAAGTCCATTGGGAAGGACCGGGTTTTGAGCGACAGAGGATACCTGATTCAGTACTTAAGGATCTACAGTATGAATATTTCGAAGGCAGCTGGAAAAAACTCCCTGATTTTGATTCCCTGAAGCTGATTGACAGCGGGGAAGCCAAGAACTTCGACATTCAACCGATAATAAATAAGTTCGGACGCAAAAACAATTTTGCAGTGCGATTTACCGGGAAGATCGCAATTCGAAGAAATGGCTGGTATACATTCTACCTGATGTCAAACGATGGTAGCCGTTTAAGTATTAATGAGCGCGAGGTTGTTGTTCACGACGGGATTCATCCAATGGATAAAGGGGGATTGAAGCCGGAATGGGCCTTTAATCGATGGGGTGATGCTGCTTATGCCGCAATCTGGCTTTATGACAAAACCGGAGATGAATTTCTTATCGACCTGTTGAAACTTATGCAGGAGAAAGGGCGGAATTGGAGCAGGGATTTTACAGATTTTGAAGGAATGAAAACACCTGCAAGCGAGTGGAATCATCATCAGCATGGCGTTAATATTGCAATGGGGATTAAAACTCCCGGATTGAGTTACTTGCTGTCAAAAGATACGTTTGATCGCGATGCAATCGATAAATGTTTTGAGAATCTTGATCGATATCACGGCACTCCCGTCGGGATATTTACTGCCGAGGAATGTCTTGCTGGAAACGGTCCGGATAAAGGATCCGAACTTTGTCTTGTGGTTGAGGAGATGTTTTCTCTTGAGGTGTTGCTATCTATAGTGGGAGACAGCCGTCTTGCAGACCGGCTTGAGATTATTACCTATAATGCCCTCCCGTCTACAATCGGCCCCAGACACTGGACTCACCAGTACTTTCAGCGAGCCAACCAGGTGATGTGCCGAAAAGGAGATGGATTTGAGTTCGGACTGGATCCAAATTTTCCTTGTTGCACAACTAATATGCCGCAGGGTTGGCCGAAGTTCACTGCTAATACCTGGATGGCAACAAATGACAAAGGTTTGGTAGCTGTTGTATATGCGCCCTCTGAAGTTACTGCTGTGGTAGCTGACGGGCAGAAGATCACAGTGGTAGAAGAAACCCAATATCCCTTTAATGATACTATTACTTTTACCGTCAAGACAGAAAATCCGGTTGTTTTTCCTTTATATCTCAGAATCCCGCAGTGGACCGTAGGTGCAATCATAACTAAATCTGATGGAAGCACTTGTTCACCGGAACCGGGGCAATATATAAAGATCGAACAGCAATGGAAAAACGGTGATACTGCTAAAGTAAAAGTGCCAATGCCTTTAAAACTTGTTCCTCAGCAAAATAATGCAGTTGCAGTGCAACGGGGGCCGCTTGTTTATTCGCTTTACATTAAAGAAAAATGGAGAAAACTAAAGGATTGGGAAAGTGATTTCGAGGGCAAAACCAGATGGTGTGCAGACTGGGAGCTTTATCCAGAATCGCCATGGAATTATGCATTAGAAATTGATCAGGACTGTCCCGAGAAATCGTTCAAATTCCAGAGGCGTGCTGTCAAAAATTATATCTTCGACCAGGAACAAATTCCTGTTGCCTTGAAAGTCAGAGGTCGAATAGTGCCGGACTGGAAAATGAGAGATATTAATAGCAATATACCACAACGTAAGTTGAAAAATACTCTACGGGCAGGTCTGCCTCCTGAGCATCCGGTAACCAATGAACCATTGGAAGAATTGACTTTGATACCTTATGGTGCTGCCCGACTCAGAATTACAGTATTCCCGGTGCTTTGGAAATAAATTTTGCTAAACACTAAATTCAGATATGTTATTTATTAAACGAATAATTTGGAGGATGAAAACTATAATGAAGATGGTAAGAAATGTATTTTTGGCTGTATTTTTTGCTTTTTTTATAATTCCTTGTCCGGGGAAAGAAAGTACAACCGATTATGCGGAACTCATTTCTCTCTTTAAAGAATTTCGTGCCTTTGTTAAGCCGGAGATTAAAGACGGCGTTCCTGATTATTCAGCTGAGGCCATGCAGAGGCAGTGGGAAGAATTGAGGAACTATCAGAAGCGTTTGATGGCGATGGATACAAGCGGATGGTCTCTTTCTGAGCAGGTTGATTTTCATATTGTTCGGGCTGAGATGAATGGTTTGGAATTTAACCATCGTGTGCTCCGTCCCTGGTCCAGAGATCCGGGTTTTTACAGTATTATCCCTCGTTTTGAACAAAACATGTATGGCGCTTTAAAGATTCCTAAAAAATTTCCTATCTCTGAAGATAAGATCGAAAATTTTCAGATTAAGCTTCAAGCTATCCCCAAAATCCTCGAGCAGGCCAAGGAAAATCTCACCGAGGTTCCTTCAGACCTGGCCCTTTTGGCCATCAGGAGGAAAGAGAGGGAGAGCAAGGTTTTCCAAAATCTCACAGAAAAACTTGCTAAGTACCACCCAGATCTGGTTCCCGATGCAAAAAGAGCTCTATCCGCAATCGATGATTTTCGTGTTTGGCTCAAGCACAATCGGAATAAAATGATGGCACCGGCTGGTATCGGAATCGATAACTACAACTGGTACTTGAAGAATGTCCAGTTTTCTCCTTATACCTGGGAGGAGTCTATGGTTATTGTCCAGAGGGAGTACGAGCAGGCGATGGCCTTCTTGAAGCTCGAGGAAAATAGGAACCGAAATATCCCTCCCTTAGAACCTGTATTCTCCAGCCAGGAATATATAAAGCGATTCAACCATTCTCAGGAGTATCTCCTGAATTTTCTGAAAAAAGAAGAAATTCTAACAGTCCCTGACTATATGGTTCTTGAGCCATTAATCTCATTCAAAATGCCTAAAAAACCTTATAATTTCTTTCAGGAGTGTCAGATAAGAGATCCTCTGCCCCTTATGCCTCATGATTTTGTCGGGCACGGCTTGGATGCAAAGAGAACTATGCGTGATTCCCGTCCAATCAGAGGAATCGAATTCTATATTTATGACCGTCGGTATCTATTTATCGATGCCTTCCGCAACGAAGGACTGGCCACAGCAATGGAGGAGATATTGATGCACGCAGGGATGCTGACCAAACGACCTCAATCGCAGGAAATTACCTACATGCTGCGTATTTTTCGTGCTGTTCGAGCGCTTGCTGATCTAAAAATGCACAACAATCAGCTCTCTTTTAAAGAAGCCGCCAAGTTTTGTGTGGAAAGGACACCCTATGGCTGGGCCAAGGCTGACAGTGATCTTCTTTGGGGTGATTTGGAACTCTATCTGTGTCAGCCAGCTTACGGAATAGGTTATGTCATTGGAAAGGTCCAGCTCGAAAAACTTCTGGCTGACCGAGCATCTCAGCTTGGAGATAAGTTCAGCCTGCGTCAATTCATGGACGAGTTTCTGGCAGCAGGTCAGATTCCCATTTCCCTGACCAGATGGGAAATGACAGGATTAGAGGATGAAATCAAGAAATTGCGGTAACTGAATAAGGTGTTACAGAAGGCTGCAAGGTTGAACTATTAAAATTGAAATAGCGGTTATAGATAACATTATTTTAAAAATAAAAGATGTAAATAAAGAATTTATAAAATAATTAGGAGGATGTAAATAATTGTGAAGATAATAAAAAATGTATTGTTGGGAGTATTGTGTACCAGTATGATGATTTCTTGTCAACGAAAAGAAAGTAAAACAGATTACGCGGATATCGTTTCTCTTTTTAGGGAATTCCGAGAATTTGTGAAACCAGATGTTGTAGAGGGAGTTCCTGATTATACAGCCGAAGCAATGCAGAAACAGTGGCAAGAATTAAAAGAATACCAGAAACGTCTGGTGGCGATTGATACGAGCGGTTGGCCTATCTCCCAGCAGGTCGACTACCATATCGTTCGGGCAGAGATGAACGGTCTGGAGTTTGACCATCGCGTACTTCGTCCATGGTCTAGAGATCCCTCTTTTTATGCTGTTATCACTACCAGTGAACCAGATGTGCCTGCTCGTGAGGGACCTGAGATTTACGGTGTTCTTTATATGCCCGATTATGAGTTCCCTCTAAAGGGGGAGCAAAAGAAAGAATTTCAAAAAAAAATCCAAGCTGTTCCCATTTTGCTGGCACAGGCTAAAAAGAACCTCACTGAAAAAGGTAGAGACCTTTGGTATTTTGGCATAATACAGAAAGAAAGAGAGATAAATGTGCTGACTGGCTTGTCAAGGCGTCTGATGGAGACCAATCCGGATCTGGTGCCGCTGGTCGATAAAGCCAGAGAGGCTGTAGGGGGTTTTAAATCCTGGCTGGAAGAAGAACATGGGTCTATGGCCCGGACGTCCGACGGTATCGGGAAACAAAACTTCAACTGGTATATGAAGCATGTTCATCTCGCTCCTTTTAACTGGCAGGAACAGGTGGAAATTTGCCAGCGGGAGCTGGAGCGTTCCTGGACAGCCTTGAAACTGGAGGAGGTTCGAAACCGTGATCTTCCCCCTCTTGAACTGGCTGATTCCATCAACGAACTTCAAAACCGCCTCAAGGCCGCCATGGAAAATTTTGTGGATTTTCTTAAGAAAAAGAATATCTTTACGGTTCCCGATTACATGCACCTTGGCCCCGAAATCGGAATTTACACGCCTCCCGAAAATCCTGAAAAGCGATGCTTTTTTACCATCGTCGATTATCATCACTGTCTGCCCCTTCGTACTCACATGGTTCATTGGCTGGAAAAGCAGCGTGAAAAAAGGAATGAACATCCCAAACATCCCATTAGAAGTGTTCCCCTGCTTTATAATATCTGGGATAGTCGGGCTGAAGGACTGGCTACGGGTTTTGAGGAAGTCATGTTGCAGACGGGGCTACTGGACACGATCCCCCGGGCACGAGAGCTCACATATATTTTATTGGCTTTCAGAGCTGCCAGAGCCCTGGGTGATCTTATGGTGCACAGCGGAGATTGGACCGTTCAAGAGGCTGTGGATTTTGCCGCAAAGGCCACACCGAGAGGCTGGCTCAAACCAAATGACAGGATTATCTGGGGTGATATGGGACTTTATTTGCGGCAGCCTGGTTATGGAAGCAGCTATGTGTATGGCAAAATTCAACTGGAGCGGCTTATAGCTGACCGCGCCCGTCAATTAGGTGATGAATTTTGTCTTCATAAATTTTTTGACAACTATTTCAGCCGGGGGATTATACCTGCATCTCTTATACGTTGGGAGATAACAGGCCTGGGGGATGAAATAAAAAAAATTGTGGCAGCTGAATAATGAAAAAATGATTTTTAAACAAGAACAGGAGATTAGTAAAATAGTTCTAATAAAAAGGTGTTACAAAATTTTTTAGGTAATAAAGAGCTGAAGGGAGCAGAGGGTGTAATTGCTGAGTTTGTGATTCCGGCAGAAGGTTGTACTGTAGAACTGGTAAAGATGGAATAGCGAGTAAGGATAGTATTATAAATAAAAAAAAGTAAACGATGTATATAAAAAGTTTAAAAAATAATAATTAGGAGGATGTAAAAAATGATGAAAATAGTAAAAAATGTAGTTTTGGGATTCTTGTGGATCATTAAGGTGATTTCTTGTCAAGATGAGGTGGTTGCTTTTAAAGCATACCCTTTTCAGATTAAACAGGTAACTTTGTTAGAAGGTCCGTTTAAACATGCAACCGAACTTAACAAAAAGTATATATTAAACTATGAACCTGATCGGTTATTGTCCAGATTCAGGACTGAGGCAGGATTGAAACCTAAAGCAAAACCCTATGGTGGATGGGAGTCTGAAACACTGTCGAGTGAGGGTATTGGAGGTCAGAGCCTGGCGGGTCATACTTTAGGTCATTATCTGTCTGCATGTGCTCTCATGTATAATACAAGTCGAGAAAAAGAGTTTTTGGATAGAGTAAACTACATTGTAAATGAATTAGAGATTTGTCAGAACGCTGACGGACAAGGTTATATTGGAGCTGTTCCAAATACAAAGAAAATATTCACGGAACAAATAGCTAAAGGTGATATCCGTTCTCAGCCATTTGCTCTTAATGGTCTTTGGTCTCCTTTTTATATCCAGCATAAAATAATGGCTGGTCTAAGAGATGCCTATCATCTATGCGGTAATAAAAAAGCGCTGGTTATAGAAAAAAAATTTGCCGATTGGTTGTATTCTATACTAGCTGATTTAAATGAAGAACAAATTCAGAAAATGCTGTATACGGAATATGGTGGTATTAATGAAACTTTATATGATTTATATGCAGACACCGGTAATAAAAAATACTTACGACTTGCAGACCTATTTTATGATAATAGAATATTAAAACCTTTATCTGAGGGAAAAGACATTTTAGCTGGAAAGCATGCTAATACTCAAATACCAAAAGTAATTGGATTAGCACGAAAATACGAATTAACTGGAAATGAAAAAGCAAGGGAAACAGCAACTTTTTTCTGGAACAGGGTGGTTAAACATCATTCCTATGTGACTGGCGGTAATGGAAACCATGAATATTTTGGACCTCCTGATAAGTTAAGAAACAGACTTAGCAATGAAACTACCGAAACCTGTAATGTATACAATATGTTAAAACTTTCCAGACATCTTTTTGAGTGGGAAGCATCAGCAGAAGTTGCCGATTTTTATGAACGCGCTCTGTTCAATCATATTCTATCTTCTCAGAATCCGGTAGACGGAAGACTTATCTATAATCTTTCGTTGGAAATGGGAGGTTATAAGGTGTATCAAGATCCGGGTACATTTGTATGCTGTATTGGGACAGGTATGGAAAATCATAGTAAATATGCTGCTAATATTTATTATCACAATAGTGATACATTATATGTTAGTCAATTTATTGCATCAGAACTTAATTGGAAAGAAAAAGGAGTTATTGTAAAACAAAGTACTCAATATCCGGACGAACAAGGAACGACTTTTGAAATTAAAACTGTACAACCCACAAAATTCACATTAAAAATAAGATATCCGTACTGGCTTTCAAAAGGAAAATTGAAAGTGATGATTAACGGAAAAAAGGTTAGAGTCAAACAAGCTCCCGGGAGTTTTTATGAAATTTCAAGGACCTGGAAAACAGAAGATATTGTAGAAGTAGAAATGCCTTTTACCCTGCGTTTGGAGAGCATGCCTGATGATCTTGATAGAATTGCTGTCATGTACGGCCCCCTTGTTTTGGCAGGAGATCTGGGACCAATAGATAATCCGGATGCTGACAAGTCTGATTTTGTCCCGGTCATTATGTCGGAAGATCGAAATCCGGGAAATTGGCTGGTGCCTGTCTCGGAAGATATAAACACATTTAAATCAACAGGTGTTGGAAATCCTCATGATGTTTTATTTAAACCGTTTTATAAAATATATAACCGAAGATATTCGGTCTATTTTGATTTGTTCAGTCAGGAAAAATGGAAAGAACACCTGGCAGCTTTAGAAGCAGAAAAAGAAAGAAAAAAGAAATTAAAAAAAATGACCTACGATTTTTTTCAACCTGGTGATAAACAATCTGAAAAAGATCATAATTTCGAAGGATTTCGCTCATATATTAAAGTTTTTAAAAATAGAAAATCAAGAGTTGGAGGCAGGGGGGGGTGGTTCTCAATTAAGCTAAAAGTAATAAAAAAGCAGCCCATGGCATTGGTAGTTGAATACTGGGGCGGATTTACGGGATCAAGAACTTTTGATATATTAGTTAATGATAAGAAAATTGCAACAGAAAATATTTCTGGGAAGAAAGATGGAGAATTTATTGATGTTCAATATGATATTCCTAGTGATCTGACGATTAATAATGACAGACTGACCATTACTTTTATGCCTCATTCTGGGAATCGTGCAGGACCTATTTTTGGAGTCAGAACTATTAAAAGATAATTCAAGAATAGTGACGTAACTTAAAATTTAAGGCTGAACATTTATCAAACATTGAAAAACAATTGGGTATTTGAAGACTTCCCAAATTTTGTATTGAAGAAAGTATAAATCAAGGTAGAATCGGAACAATTTATCATAGGAGGATCACATGAGTAACACCACCAATAAGCACGATTTCATCAAACGGCTGATAGGCATTCTTTTTGCCGTATCTCTTTTATGTTCCCTGAAAGCTGAATCACCAACCCACCCCACAAAAGCAAGTTCCCATCCAGCAAGTGTAGCAAGCGTCCTAGAACCGTTTAACTACAGTGGAGTTCGCCTTTTGGACAGCATGTTTAAAAAACAGTACTTCCAAACAAAAGACTATTATTTCAACATCCCTGACGATGACATTCTCAAGGGTTTTCGCCAGCAGGCTGGGCTTCCAGCACCGGGCAAGGATATGGGCGGTTGGTGTTCAAAAACATGCTATGTTGCCTTCGGCCAATGGCTGAGCGGAATGGCCCGTATGTACAAGGCCACTGGCGATGTGGCCATGCGGGACAAAGCCGTGCACTTGATGCGGGAATGGAGCAAGACTATCTCCAACCTGAATCTGAATCATTACACTTACGATAAGACCCTTTGTGGTCTGATCGATCTGTACGAATATGCTGGTGTGAAAGAGGCGATTCCGTTGATTAATAAAATTACAGAATATGCTATTAAAAATCTGGGACGAGTTCGTAAGCCGGCTTCTGTGGAAGATCATTCAGGAGGCCGTCATACCGGGGAAGGAGAATGGTACACTCTCTCAGAAAACATCTATCGGGCGTTCTTGTTAACCGGTGACAAAAAGTTCAAGGATTTTGGTGATATTTGGCAGTATCATCATTACTGGGGGATGTTCACTGGAAAAACATCACTAAATCTGAAGGGTTTACATGCGTACAGTCATGTAAACAGTCTGAGCAGTGCAGCGATGACATACGCTGTAACGGGTGATTCCGAATATTTGAGAACTATTATCAATGCTTATGATTATTTTCAGAAAACACAGTGTTACGCAACAGGCGGGTATGGACCAAGTGAGCTTCTGGTAGCAGAAGATGGTATGTTGGGAAAATCGATCCTAGCCGAATCTAAAGCTTTTTATGGTCATTGGCCGGTTAATAATTATAAAAATGTTGGTCGCTCATTTGAAACAATCTGTGGTTCCTGGGCTGTATTCAAACTGTGTCGTTATTTAATAATGTTTACCGGTGAGGCGCGTTTTGGAGATTGGATGGAAAAGATTCTTTATAATGGAATTGGGGCAGCATTACCAATGTGGGGCAGGGGTAAAACTTTTTACTATTCTGACTACAGAGTAGGAGGTGCTTCTAAAAAATATTACAATGCTGCCTGGCCGTGCTGTTCCGGTACCTATATACAAACAGTGGCGGATTATCCTAATATTATTTATTTCAGGGATGCAGAAGGCCTTTATGTAAATTTATTTGTTCCATCTGAGGTGAATTGGAATCATCAAGGTAAGCAGATAACTGTTCGTCAAGAAACATCTTTTCCCGAAGCTGATAAAAGCACGTTGATAATAAAGATAAAGAATAAGATGCATTTCAAGTTGCGACTTCGTGTTCCGGGGTGGACTCATGATGCAGCAGTTGAGTTGAATGGTGAAAAACTTGAGGTTGAATGCAACCCAGGTTCCTGGGTTGAAATCGACCGTAAATGGGCGCCGGATGACCGAATAATTTTTCGGATTCCCATGCAGCTCCTATTGAAACCTGTTGATGAACAACACCCCAATCTTGTTGCTGTAACCAAGGGGCCGGTAGTTATTGTTCAGGATCAAAATATAATTTCTAAAACCAGCCCGGAAGGATTTTTAAAATCTCTTATTCCTGGTGAAGGTTCTTTGAACTTCAGCAGTAAAATATACTCAAAAAGTTCTTTCAAACCATTCTACCAAGTTGAATATGACATGCCTTATGAAATGTATTTTCTTTTGAAATGATAGAGAGTGTTGATTATGAGAATGAACTATTCTACTTTTTTAGAGCATTATCGAGAAGTTCTAGGAGAAAAAGGGGAAATGAGTTGTTGATCCATGAAAATTCTCAATATAATAGAAGAAAGGTGTATCCGTTTATGAGATATATAATAAAACAATCAATAATATATTTTATCTTCAGCTTAATGATTATTAGCTGTGGATCGATTTATGATAAGGCTGAGAACCTGGGAATATCTGTTAGATCTGCACCTCTCCGTGATTTTAGAACAAATAAGACAGTCAAGGTAAGTGATTTTGGTGCCTTGCCGGATGATGGTAAAATAGATACTAAAGCCATACAACGGGCTATTGACGAAGCTAAGCGATTAAAAGATAAAGTGAAGATTGTTTTTCAACCGGGCATTTACAGAGTGGGCGCATTTAATGGACGGTATGCTCTAACCATTGATGAAGCAGCCGATATCATTTTCGAGGGTGCGGGAGCAGAGTTTATGATGATCAACCCCGAAATATTGTTTATATCGGTATGCAACAGCAATCGACTCATTCTGAGGGATTTTTCTGTTGACTATGAACGATCGCCTTTTACACAGGGATGGGTAAGGGAAGTCAACCCGGATAAAAAGTGGCTAAAAGTCGAAATAGATTCCAACTGGCCTTCTCCCGACAGTAAAATCTTCAGAAATGCCGATTATAAATGGGCATTTATAAAAGACAGAAACAATCTGCCGGCTTTTAAGGAGGGGACAGAATTCAGATTATACCTTACCGATTGGAAACATCTTTCCGGTAATATCTGGATATATTATACCCAGTATACTTCAAAATTAAAGACAGTTGAACCAGGCGATCCGTTTGTTCAAATATCGAGGGTGGATGGCTGCCTTATTTCAGTATCAAATTCGGAAGATATTACCCTGCAAAAGCTCAGGCTTTATGAATCGCCTGCTTGTATGTTGGGATCCGGTAATTCTTCAAGGATCAATTATCTGGACATTCATATGGAGCCAAAACCCGGAAGCTGGATGTCTGCAGGAGCTGATGGATGTTTTAATGTAAACGGAAGGGAAGGCCCCTGGGTGGAGAATTGCACTTTCAATGCCCTCGGGGATGATAATCTGGTTATAAAAGGAACCGGCGCATATATAATAGATGTGGTGAATGATTCAACCTTTGCTCTTGTACGTGCAAGACACAAATTTGTATATCCGCCTCTTGATTTTGAAACGTATCTTAACAGGGATATTAATAACAAGTGGAAGGTTAAAGAGGGAGATCTCCTGGAAGTAGTTGATCCTCTGAAGGGGAAAATTATTTCTGAGCCTACGGTCACCAAAGTTGAATTATTAAAGAGTAGTATTCAGGTAACTACAGACAGGCCTATTCCAGGTATTCGAAAAGGTGTTTCCTCAGATAGTTCGATAATAGTATTCAATCAAAGTAACTCCTTACCGGGATTTGTAGTGAAAGACAATACATTCTTTAATGCTCCACGTTTCGGTTTTCTTTTAAAGAGCCATGATGGTGTTATTATTAATA
>CAYYPT010000037.1:0-17349 GCA_964473625.1 uncultured bacterium
ACGTGATCCAGGGTGAGTTTTCCATCTTTAAACTTAGTTTTAACATATTCTGCCGCCGTCATTCCGGCAATCCTTCCATAAACCATCACATCTAGGAGCGAGTTCCCCATCAAACGATTTTCTCCGTGAACTCCTCCGCTAACCTCCCCCCCAGCAATGAGTCCGGGGATCACCGTTTCACCTCTGTTATTAATAGCTATGCCTCCATTCTGATAATGCAGTGTGGGATAAACCAACATAGGTTCTTTGGTAATATCTATCTCATACCTGTGGAATAAAATCCACTTACCCGGAAACTCACGACGTACATATCCTTCCCCTTTTAAGAGATCAATCATTGGTGAATCCAACCAGACACCGAATTTCCCTGTTGGTGTGGGAACTCCCTTGCCCCGAACTGTGCATTCTCTGATAAATGCTGAACTTTCGACGTCCCGCGGTTCGCGTTCGTAAACAAATTGTTCACCATCAATGTTAACAATATTTGCACCTGCTCCTCTAAATTTTTCAGTGATCAAGAGTCCTTCTGCCTGCTCAGGGAAAATAACACCTGTAGGATGGTACTGTACAGTGTGAAGAAATTTTAAAGGTACTCCAGCACGATAAGCCATAAATAAGCCATCACCAGTTGCCCCGTAGTGATTTGTTGTCATAAATCCCTGAATGTGAAGCCGCCCGGAACCACCTGTTGCCAGTACAGTAGCTTTGGCCTTAACAACAATGTATTCTTCAGTCTCAAGATTATAAAGAACGGCCCCTTCACAAGCTCCCTTATCATTGAGAATTAATTCTACAGCTGGCGAAAATTCCAAGACCTTAATGTCATCTGGATAATTTCTTGCCTCATCCCGAATTGTCCGCATGATCTCTGCACCTGTAATATCACCTGCAAAGTGCATCCTTTTTCTTGATGTACCTCCTCCGTGAAGTGTTTTAAACCGACCATCTTCAAACTTAGAAAACATCGCACCCAATTTATCCAGCCATGCCATAACTTTTGGAGCTTCCATCACAAGTGTCTCTACCAATTCAGGATCATTTTTGAAGTGACCACCGCCCATACAATCAAGATAGTGATAATAAGGCGAATCTTTTTCACTCTTTGTGGCAGCTTGAATGCCTCCTTCAGCCATCATAGTATTGGCATCCCCATGGCGAAGCTTCGTAGCAATGAGTACCTTTACTCCCTGTTCACGCGCCATAAGAGCTGCAGCCGTACCAGCTCCTCCTCCGCCTATAATAAGAACATCTGTTTCGTAGTCGGGATTGGAAAGATCGATTAAATCAGGATCGACACGGCTTTTCGCATGAATGAGATCCACCATTTCCTTAGGAATTCTATATCCTTTGTTAGGACCGACAAGAATTTCAGCTTTCCCCTCATCCTTAAAATCAGGATGATACTTAAGGATATCCTCTCTTTCCTTAAGAGACATCGGGGGAAACTCTTCGCCGCGCTTTTTCTTTTCCACACGTGCCGGCCTTGTTCTTTCAACAATTTTAATCAGTCTTTTTAATTCTGGTGTATAAGGCATAATACTATCTCCCCAAAAAATATGTATAACTACTTTTAATCTGTAACAAGATAAGTTTTATCTTTGGGCTCCCAAAATTCATCAGCCATATCAGGTTCTATTTCACGATTGTTATATGCTTCTTTCAACTCCTCCAGACTCATCTTCCTTATCTTGTCCATAATTTTTTTGAACCGTCCTTCTTCGATATATTTTACCACCTTCTCGGCATGCTTAGCTCTTGGTGCAATGTGACGCCCGTAGAGCCGTCTGGTAAGAATGGCAATATTATACTGGACTTCCTCAGCTGGACATCTTGCTGTACAAAGTCCACACATGATACAATCAAAAGAAAGCTCTGCAGCACCAGCAATATCCCCACGGATTGCCCTGGCTATATACTCCATTACATCAATATCCATCGGACAACTACGTGTACACGTACCACATCCAACACATTTGAATATTTCAGGATAAAGAGCTGCCACCGTGGAACCTGTTGGTTTCAGCTCTTCTATATTATAAATAGCCTTATTTGCCGGGAAAAATGGAATCTGAGTAATATACATGTTGGGTTTGACTACAGTTTGACACGCCAAACCAACTTCAATCCGATAAGAATCGGGGAAACGATACACTGTACCACAGGCGCCACAAATACCTCCCCGGCACCCACACCCCCTTATGAGTTGATAACCAGCATATTCAAGAGCTTTTTGAATTGTAAGAGAGGCAGGTACATTGTATTTCTTTCCCATAATAAAAATAGGAACTTTTTCATTGGTTTCATTTTTTGTTTCACTGCCTCGAGTTGTTCGTTTGATTTTAACGGCTTTTTCACTCATGGCTAACACCCTCTTTTGTTAACGCCACTTTTTCAAGATCAAGTGGTCCCAAAGCTCGGATCTGCTCGGTAAATTCGTTCATTACTTTGACGTATTTCTTCCCTTCAGCACCAGAAATCCATTCAAGCCGAAGGCGTCTTTTATCTATACCCAAAGTTTCGAGCATTCGTTTGAACAGTATAATCCTTCTCAGCGTTTTGTAATTTCCCTCAACGTAATGACAGTCACCAGGATGACACCCACCAATAAAAACACCATCTGCCCCCTGCTTGAAAGCATAAAGAATGTGCTGGGGATCAACCCTGCTGGAACACATTACTCTTAAATTAGTAGCATTGGGTGCATATTGCATCCTGGAAGTACCTGCCAAATCAGCTCCAGCATAAGTACACCACTTACAAAGGAAACACATAATTTTTGGTTCAAACATTATTGTTACCCCTTAAGAATTGCTTTTACCATAGAAAATATCTGGCTGTCTGTCTGATTCCTCTGTTGTGCAGCTCCTGATGGGCAAGCAGCGGCACAGGCACCACACCCTTCACAAAGCACTTCATTCACCTTAACCACCTTTTTAACAGGATCTAATTCACGAGCCCCATAAGGACAAACAGTAATACATATTCCACAACCTGCACAAAGCTCTTCAATTACTGGCACAACTGTAGGTTCATGTAAAATCTCTTTTTGTGCAAAAAGGTTGCCTACTTTGGCTGCAGCAGCCGAAGCCTGAGACACAGTTTCAGGAATATCCTTGGGACCATGAGCACACCCTGCCAAATAAAAACCTGCATTAAGACTTTCCACAGGGCGCAGTTTAGGATGTGCCTCTGCTAACCATCCGTTAACATCTGTTGAAATTTTGAGTTTCTTTAGAAGATCTTCTACACCTTCTGTTTTCACCATGGCCATGGCCAGAACTACCATATCTGCTTCCATTTCGATCTTCTTTCCCGTAAGAGTATCAACACCCCACACTATGAGCTTGTCGCCTTCCTTTATTATTTTGGAAACTTTCCCTCTAATATAGAGAACATGATCTTCCTCAATAGCTCTCTGATAAAATTCTTCAAAAGCTTTCCCTGCTGTACGTACATCAATATAAAAAACTGCAGCATTCCCATCAGGAACTCTGTGTTTATAAAGCATAGCGTGCTTGGCTGTGTACATACAACAAATTTTTGAGCAGTAAGGATTATGATTCTCGGGATCTCTTGAACCGCAGCACTGAATAAAAACTATGTTCTTTACAATTTTCCCATCGGACGGTCGCCTAACCTCACCCCCTGTTGGTCCAGAAGCGGAAAGAATTCTTTCAAATTCTAGGCCATTAATGACATCTTCATATTTTTCTCCACCATATTCCCCAAGATGATCCATTGTGTAGAGATCGTATCCTGTTGCAACAACAATTGCACCGATTTCTTCTTCAATGATTTCTTCTTTCGCGTCATAATTGATTGCTCCCACTTCACATACTTCTTCACATTTTCCACAGCGTACCGGTAAAAGGCCAAGGCAACTATCAATATCTAAGGTATACGTGGCAGGAACAGCCTGAGGAAAAGGCATGTATATCGCTTTGCGAAAGGAAAGTCCCATATTAAATTCATCAGGAACAATCTGTGGACAGACTTTTTCACATTCTCCGCATAAATTACAGAGGTTTTCATCAACATAGCGGGCTTTTTTCCTAATTTTTACTTTAAAATTACCAACAAATCCAGAAATAGACTCCACCTCATGGTACGTCATAACTTTGATGTTAGGATGTCTGGAAACTTCTACCATCTTAGGTGTCATAATACACTGTGAACAGTCCAGTGTGGGAAAAGTTTCGGAGAGTTGAATCATGTGACCGCCTATGGACGGATTTTTTTCTACCAGAAGCACTTCGTATCCATGATCTGCAATGTCAAGGGCTACCTGAAGTCCACTGATACCTCCACCAATTACCATGGCCCTTCGAGTAACACCAGCTTTAATAGGTTCCAAACTTTCATTTTGTTGGACCTTCTCTACCATTGATTTAACAATTCGAATGGCTTTTTCCGTAGCTCTTTCCTTATCTGAATGAACCCAACTATCTTGCTCACGAATATTGGCTATTTCAATCTGGTAGGGATTCAGGCCGGCTAACTCGGCTACATTCTGAAATGTCTTCTCATGCAGGGTAGGTGAACAGGCAGCTATGATAACAGCGTCAAGTTTTTGTTCTTTTATAGTATCGAGAACCAATTTCTGTCCGGGATCCGAACACATATAAACGTAGTTAGTAGAAAAAGACACGCCGGGATAAGATTTGAGTTCTTCTGCCACCCGTTCTACATCAACAACACTGGCGATATTAACACCGCAGTGACAAACAAAAACACCTATTCGCTTTTTCTTTCCATTTCCGTTCATCCTGCAACCTCAGCTTTTCGCTCTATTCCTAATACAGGACGAGGATCAAAATAGTGTTGATCCAGGCCTAATAGTTCTTCTTCAACACCCAATGCCCATGCCAGCAATTGGGTAAAAAATAATATCGGAAATCCACTGAAATCTAAAAATTCTTCTTTAATCCGGTCTTGCCTTCTATCTAAATTGTAATAGCAGAGAGGACAGCTCACGGCAAGAGCTTCAACTCCATTTAATTTAGCAGAGCGGAGAATCTGATAAGAAGCCTCAGAGGCAGCATCAGGCAAAGAGACCGAAAGATATGAACCGCAGCATTCCTGTTTAAATGGAAAATCTACAACTTCACAACCAAGAGCCTCTAAGAATTCTTCAAAAATGTGAGGATCGTCTGGCTCGTCTATACTTACATTACCTTTTGGTCTGAGAAGACGACACCCGTAATATGGAGCAACTTTCAATCCAGACAAATCTCGTTTTAAAAGTGATCGAACCTTCTCATATCCAATTTCATCTCGAATGTATTCCAGAAGATGAAGTACTTTAACAGTTCCATCATACTCGGGGAAACCGGTAGTCTTCTTATTTGTCAGAGGGTCAATCTTGATGTCGTCACGGAGATAAGCATTGATCCGTTTATATTTTAGGGAATCATCTAAAAGCGCTTCATTTGTTCTTTTTAGTACATTGAAACAAAATGCACAAACAGCCACAACTTTATCACCACCCTCAAGCTGAACCTGTCTAAGAATCCGTGCTGGTGCTGCCAATCCAACTATCTTTTCTTCAGTCAGTGGAAACTCTGCACCACAGCAGGTCCAGTTGGCAGGTTCGACTAATTCATAACCCAGAATCTCCATGGCTGCCCGTGTTGAATCATCAAGATTGGTAGTCTTTTCTTTTAATGTGCATCCAGGATAATAGTGAAGCTTATTCATCGGTTTTCCTTTATTTTTAAAAAACAAAGGCCATTTTCTTCACTGGAATCTAAAATGAATGTACGAAGAGGTAATAAGTGTCTATTGTCTATTGTCTATTGTCATGTATGAGGATTTGGACTATGCCGTTCAGGACTCCAGCAACTATTACTGCTAACCCTACATATAAACCAATTTTGTTCTGGTGGAAGTAGCCGTATCCCATGACCATTACGCCAAACAGAAGCCCACCTGCCACGGCTAACATTCCATGGCTAACAACACCTGGTCTAAACATGGACGAAGACTTATGAAGTATTGTTTTCATCTCCATTTCTCCCATAAAACTTATTCATTTACTAAATTTCCGATATACGGCCACCAAAACCTGCTGCGGCAACTCATCGGCCAGTTCAATAGGAACTTCATTTGGTCCAAACCAATCTTTTCCTTTCGGATCAACAAGAAGTCGTATAGCCTCCATAAGTCGTGCAATATCAATTCCCTTGGGACAACGAGATTGACAGGTAAAACAGGAAGCACAAAGATAGAGCGTCTTTGATCCTACCACTTCGTTTTCCAGCCCCATCTGCACCAGTCTAATAATTTGATTGGGTAGAAGATCCATTTCAAAAGCAAATGGACAACCAGCAGAACAGCGTCCACATTGATAGCAACTGTAAACATCCTGCCCAGAAAGTTCATTTACTCTATCAATGAACTTCTTCTCTTCTTCCCCCATTTTAATTCTAACTCTCATCGGTCATTCACTCCGATTTGTCATGCAGCTTCTTTTTTCTGCAATTTCTCGAGTGCTTCTCTAACTATTCTCTTAAGTTCTTTCTTTTCTCGTTTTTTCCTGAGAAGTTTTTCCAGCGGCACAATGGCTCTTTGATCTCCAATCTCTCCTAATAACCTTGCCGCTCGAAAACGTGTGGTCCAGAACCTGCTGTTTAAAGCCTCAATTAGGCTAGGAACTGCTCGCCTTCCAAAATTAGTAAGTGCATTCTCAGCACTTTCCTGCACACTCCAGTGAACATCGGCTGTTGCCTTAAGAAGAGGTCTGATTGATCGATCATCCTGAAAATTCCCTAAGAGCCGGGCCGCTTGAGACCTAACGTTTCTGGATGGATCCTTCAAAGCTGAAAGACCTAGCTCCAGAACCTGAGGGTAACCAACACCAATTCGGCGAAGCAGTCTAACAGTTTCATATCTAATGTAAGGATCACGATCTTTACTGGCTACTTTTACCAACGGATCAATTGCATCGGGGCCATCAACTTTAGCAAGAGCACGGACTGCTTCTAAACGTACATTGTCAGAATCATCGCTTAAGGAATGAATAAAATGAGGAATCAAAGATTTATCGCCCATTCCACTAAGCACGATAAGCGCTCCACAACGTCCCCATGCTGCACAACCAATCTGGATAAGAGCCTGGGTCGCTGCTTCTTGTACGTCTGGGGAACCGTTCTCTACAAGTTTTTTTAGAAGTCCAACAGCACGATGATCTTCAAGCCCTCCAAGAGCTTTAACAGCCCTGAGCTGAAGTGGAAGATTAGTATCGTCGGAAGCATCTTTCAACAGAGGCTTAATGTTTGACTGATTAAAAGAAAGAGTCGGCACGAGAAGATCCTTAATTTGAGGACCAAATTTCATCAGTGCCTTAATTGCAGTCCTGCGAACCACAAAATAGCTGCTTCTGAGATGTTCAATTATCGCAGGAACAGATTTAATATCACTGATCTCACCCAAAGTAAGAATAATAGCTCTGAGAACAAACTTATTCTTCTCGCGGGCAAGAGCATTCAAAAGAGGAACTGTACACAATTTACCAAAACTTACTAACGCATGCACTGTTTGCTGTTGTACTTTCTCCACACTATCTCTTAGCGAGTAAACCAGAGGTTCTATGGCTCTTCTGTCACCTATTTCTCCTAGAGCTTCCACCGCACTCTTTCTAACCCTCCACTCAGAATCACGGAGAAGATCAACAAGAATGTTTACTGCATGGCGAGTTTTTATTTGACCAAGAGCTCTGGCCGCATTTTCTCTTATTAAAGGCGAAGGACTCTTTATTGCTTCCAAAAGAAGATCAGCTCCTTCTTCTCCTAATTCTACGAATCCCTCAATGGCTAATTCTACGATCTCTTCGTTTTCCACAGCAAACAGGCGGACAAGAATTCTGGCGTATCGGCTCTCTTTAAGCTCGATAATCTCTCGTATCTTTTCTTTTAGCTCAGTTGCAGCCTGATTTCGTACAATCCATTCATCATCATCCACCACTTTAAGTAGATGTTCAATTACCCTGTAATCTCCCAGCTTTCCAATAGCTTTTACTGCTGCCCACCTAACGTTTACAACCCTGGAGTGAAGTATTTTGGGCTTAATCAATTCGTCAATAGCTCTGGGATCACCATACCGCCCCAATGAAATCACTGCTGCATGCTGAATACTGGCTGAGTGACTGTTCAATTGCTCCACTAACACAGGATAAACTGCCCTGTCTCTTTTATAACCCAATTCAATTAAAGCTTCCCGCTTTTCACCAGCGTCTTCACTTTCTCGAACTTTCTGAATAAGTTCAGTTACAGTTTTTTCAGTTTTGTTATCCAAAACAAATCACACCCGTTCTATAATACCTTTGCAATCTCCATCAACATTAAAGGCCACAACTTGATAGTCACAGTCAATATTGGCTATGGCCTTAACTGCAGCTCTAAAACAACCTATTCTAGCACAGGTTAAATCTCTAATAGAAAATCCCTGGTCAATAAGGGCCTGACAACTTTTACGATACTGACAGTCGTGAACAGTAATCTCTACTCGAAAGGGGTTAATTTCTGCCAATTCAAAATCACTGGCATCCCGGAAAAGGCCGCTAATCACCCCAATTTGAATATAATTCTCAACTGCAGCAAGAATGGAATCGGCTTTTTCCACTCGAATCCCATAGTCGTCTGCAAGACGATGAAGATAATGCTGCACAGAATGTTCATATGCTCTTTCACAGAAAACCTTGGGTCTGGTACCATGAAAATCTCTTGCCGTTTCCTCCAGAGCACTAAGCCAGCTTAGAGCCACATCCCATCCTGTTTCTGCTCTGTTAATTTTTACCATAATTTACTCTGCCTTTCCAGTATTTTTTATTTTTCGGAACCTTCTAGTAAGCCTAATATTTCCAATTGTTGCTTCACGGTCTCAGCTTTAATTTCTTTACCTATTTTATTATTAAGTTTTTTTGTTAACTCAGCTATGCTAGTCTTGGGATTCTTTGCCCACAGTAATATAAGATTTGCTTTATCTTCCTGGGAAAGCAAGAGAGTTTTCCCAGGAGATACTTCTTTTACCGGAATCTTTTCAACTTTTCTTTCACTAGATTCTAAAATTTGAAGAGTATCCCTGGCAATGGCCAGTTCTTCATTTGTAGGAATTACAAGCACTTTAACCTTTCCGGTACTAATCACTATTTCATTCTTTTTGTTCTTTTCTTGATCAATCTGGACTCCAAGTTTTTCCATATTGGCTAAAGCTGAACCGCGAACATAATAAGAATTTTCACCTATTCCACCCGTAAAAACAATAGCGTCAACACCTCCCAATTCTGCCATATATGCACCAATATACTTTTTTACTCTATGGGAATAAACTTCAAGAGCTAGCTTATGTTGTTTACTTCCTCTTAAGGCTTCGGCTTCGATCTCTCGCATATCATTAGAAGTTTCAGTCAATCCCAACATACCGCTATTTTTGTTCATGATTGAATCAATCTGCTTAGCCGTTAGTTTTTCATGTTCCATGATGTAAGGGACCAAAGCTGGATCAATGTCGCCACATCTGGTACCCATAACAAGACCCTCCAGGGGTGTAAATCCCATAGTGGTATCAATAGACTTCCCTCCATCTACAGCCGTAATGCTAGCACCATTCCCAAGATGACAGGTAATGATTTTTAATTTTTCTAATGGTTGTTTCAATATCCCCGCTGCTTTCTCAGCTACATATTTGTGCGAAGTTCCATGAAATCCATAGCGCCTTATACCAAGTTTTTTATACAAAGCATAAGGGAGACCATAGATATATGCCTTAGGAGGAATTGTCTGATGGAAAGCTGTATCAAAAACAGCTACCTGAGGAATACCTGGGAGAAGATTCTCACAAGCCTCAACACCTCTAAGATTGTGAGGATTGTGAAGAGGGGCAAACTGAATACATTTTCTGATGGTCGACTTTACCTTTTCAGTAATCAAAACAGAATCGGAAAAGTCTTCTCCTCCATGAACAACTCTATGGCCTATTCCGTCAATTTCATTCTTATCATGAATTACTCCATGTTGGGGATGAAGAAGCATTGAAAGAACAAGCTCTATGGCCACTTCGTGATTGAGTACTTCCCGAATTTCCCTGATCTTATTTTTATTCCTCGGCCGATACGTAATGATAGCATCGCTGGAACCTATCCTCTCTACCAAACCTCTGGCAAGAACCTCTTCATTAGCCATGCTGATTAATTGAAACTTTACCGAAGAGCTACCGCAATTTAATACTAGTATTTTCATCTAATCTCTTCTGAACTCCTCCATTAATTCGTGTTTATTAGTATAGATTTTAATTATTAAGGGCATCTGTCCAGGAAGCGTATGAGTAGCACAACCAAGACAGGGATCATAAGCACGAAAGGCCATTTCTACCATATTTAGAAGACCATCGCTGACTTTTCCATTTTTAATCAACTCCTGAGCAGCTTTTTTCACCGACATGTTGATTGGCGCATTGTTATTCGTTGTGCCAACAATCAAATTAGCTTCTTTGATTATTCCATTCTCGTCAGTTTTGTAATGATGGTACAGTGTACCTCTTGGAGCTTCAACCACTCCAACGCCTTCATCCGGTGTTTCTGTTGGAACTGCTCTGTAATCAGGACCAGTAATCTCGGGATCACTTGCCAATTCAACCCACCTTTCAGCAGCGTAAAGTATTTCTATAATCCGTGCCCAGTGAGTTGCCAGGGTTTGCTGTACGGGTTTGCCACCGAGAGTTTCATACATTCTATCGTATTCTTCATTTGCTAAAGGTGTTGCCATTCCATCTGAAACGTTAAGACGGGAAAGAGGTGTTGCTTTATAAACTCCGCTATCAGGACCATCTATAAACCCTTTCCAGCCAATTTTTTTCAAAAACGGAAACTTAAGATATGACCAGGGCTCAATATGTTCCTCAATATGCTCTAAATAACCTGCAGGTTTAAATTTGACAAACTCTTTCCCATCAGGACCTACAACTCGAATATTACCATCATAAAAATTTACATGGTTGTTTTCATCTACTAATCCCATATTGTAGGTATTGTGAGTAAAAGTATCACTAAGGATTAAATCCACATATTCTTTATTTTTTAAAACTATATCATTAAAAAGCTGTATAGTAAATTTACCAAATTCAATTGCATCTTTACCAGCTTCTAAAACTTCTTTTTGAAGTTCTTTATCCATACCTTTGCTCATCCCTCCAGGAAGAGCACCAACAGGGTGAACGGTTTTTCCACCAATTTTCTTAATCAGTTCATGGCAGATTCCCCTCATCCTGATAACTTTACCGCCAATCTCAACACCTACTTTATGTATAACTCCTAATATATTCCGCTGGGCCTTAGGGGCGTCTGGACCTACGACAAAATCTGGACCTGCCAGTGCATAAAAATGAGTTGTATGATCTGTGACATAAAATATAACGTAGAGAAGCTCACGCAACAGCTTTGCTGTCCTTGGAATATCCATATGATATACAGCATCACAGGCTTTAGCCGAAGCCATAAGATGTGCTTCAGGACATACACCACAAATTCTCGAAGTTATACGGGGCATTTCTTCCACAGGTCGCCCTTGACAAAACTTCTCAAACCCCCTGAGTTCGGGAACCTGAAGATAAGCATCGGCAACATTGCCAGCATCATCCAAAAAGATTTCTATCTTTCCGTGCCCCTCCAATCGAGTGATCGGATCTATCGTAACTGTTTTCATTACACCTTTCTCCCTAAAAGTGAACTGGGTAAATTGAAACGATAAAAAGTGCCAACCGGATCAACAATCTGATTGACTATTTTTTCAATTTCTTCAGGATCATCACTGTCAATTATAGAAGCAATACCACCTGCTAACTTACCTCCCATATCCTGAATCCCTTCTGCCGGACCGTAACAGCCTCTGCATCCTAAATTAACCTGCGGACAAAGAGCACCGCAGCCTGCCAGCGTTGCTGGTCCATTGCAAATGATACCCTGTTCCAAAAGACATTTTTCAGGATCTATATCAGCAGGATCTACCATGTGGGGTCGGACAAACTTTTTGACTCGTTTTTCATCCTTGGTTCTTGGACACTCATCACAAACCGTTTTTGGATTTACCCCAACTACAGATCCCTTTTCAGGCAATTTACCTGACAAAACAGCTTCAATAACAGTCCAGATCTGCTCGGCTACAGGTGGACACCCAGGCATTTTGTAATCAACATCTACAACTTGTTCTAAGGTTCGGACATACTCAAACATTGCAGGGATTGTTAAATCACCTGCTTTTACTTTTGTTTTGGGCTTAGGAATTACTTTCTTAGGATTATTAACAGAGGGTGACTCTTCATAAACATATTTGAGAATTTCTTCGCGGTTTGTTAAATTTGCCAATCCAGGAATGCACCCCTCAGTTGCACAGGACCCATATGCCACCAGTACCTTCGATTTTTTTCTGAGAAGTTGTGCTATGTGAAGATTTTCTTCGTTTCGGATGACACCGTTAAAAAGACAAACATCAATCTCTCCATCTGACATGGCCTCCACATCTTTATACTTGGTATCCATAATGCATGGGCAGAAAATTAAATCGACTGCTTTATCAAAATCCAGGATCTTTTCCCGAATATCCAAAAAAGCAATCTCGCAGCCACCGCAACTCCCAGCCCAATAAACTGCAAATTTTGGTTTAGCCATCGATTTTTCTCCTTCAATTGACATTTGATGGATTCAATACAAATTAAAAGCCCAGCTCAAAAATAACGCATTGAGTAGGGCTTTTTTAGAAAGAAGTTTTCTTGTTCTATTTTCACAACTTTTCCCCAGCGAAACAAAGCATTATGCTTATTTCTCTCTTTTAAAGTTACTTAACTTCACATTATAAGTCAATAAAAAAATCTTTATATGGATCATAAAATAAATTAATAATTGTACCTATCAATTTTAACCTTGACAAGGTAACATATATACAGTAAATTAATGTAGCTTCTAAAATTAGCCCATAATTGGAGTATAAAATGGAAATTCAGCAATTAAAAGGTTTTTATTACAGCGTAAAACTTGGCAGTCTTACCAAAGCTGCCGAAAGAATGTCTGTTACTCAATCGGCTGTAAGCCAACAAATAAAATCTCTGGAAGAGGAATTAAAAGTTAAACTTTTCAGCCGAATTGGCCCACGCAAGGATTTAACTCCTGACGGTAAATTATTTTTCGATCTTATCACTCCTTTAATTCAGAAAATAGAAGCTCTAAAAACTACCTTTACTGATATGAAGGGCAACCAGAAAGGCACCCTTACTATTGCAGCTACTACAGTAATGATTATGCATTATCTGCCGCCTATAATAAAAAAATTTACAAACAAATACCATACTGTTAAACTTACCATTCTCGAACGCAGATGGAATGAAATTGTCTCGTTGGCTGAATCAGACGAAATAGATTTTGGCATTGCGCCAATTGTAAATTTGCCACAAAATCTCAGTTACATAAAATTAGAACCTATCGATCGTATTCTTATTACTTCTCTCAATCATCCTCTTGCCAAAAAGAAACATGTAACTCCAAAAGACATTTCCAATTATCCAATGATTACATATGAAAAAGGACTCGTACACAGGGATGAATTTGACAGAGTATTCGACAGAGAAAAAATAAATATTGAAACAATTATGGAAGCCACTAATGCCGAGACCATTAAACGATACGTCGAAATGGGAATTGGGGTAGCTATTATTCCAAAGATAGCCATTTCTCCCCTCTCATGTCGCCGTTTAAACACTATTTCAATGAACAAATATTTCGGAAGAAGTCAATATGGCGTTATCTTAAGAAAGGGTAAGTATATTACTTCGTGGGCTAAAAATTTCCTTCTTCTTCTTAACCCATCCATAGATAATTTAATCTAAGCCAGTTCTATCGACTTTCTATAAGCGATGCTGCTATTCTATCAATTTTTGGCAATCTTGCAGAATCATGATAAAAATCTACAAGTTTCCCATCTCTCCCTTTGCCTCCGTAAATAAACCTTTTCGGTCGTAAAACAAAACGCTTTCTCAACCGTGGCACTGTTATACTGGCAGCCATCATGAAAAGAATTTTCTCCCTTCCTTTCTCTGCTATTGCTGCGTCCAGTGCTTGTTGAACAGTACGAAAAGGTCGAATAAAAATAGATTTCATCAATTCAGGCTCAATGCTTGTTACTGCCCATATCTCAGCCCATCTTGCTATCTCAGCTATTTTAGCTGCTTTATGATAACCTAAAACATATCCTTGTTCGATTCTATCCAGTGCGTCTTGAGGATCTTTAGCACTTGCCAGAAGTTTTACAAAAGTATCATGGCCAACACCGCTTCTACATTTTGACACAAGGATCAGAATACCATTAGGATTTAATGCTAATTTGCCATTATCTAATGCTTTTTGAGATTGATATAAATCTACATCCATAGGATAAGGAGCAACCGCTACCACAATCTCTGCTTTTTCTTTAATTTCTACAGAAAAAACTTCGTGAGACTTGTCAATAGCAGCTTTCAATGATTCGGTAATATCCCCTGCTGTAGCTGCATATATCCGATCGTTGCGATCCAACACTGTCATGATAGCAAATATTTCTTTCTCTTTAAGAGTCCGGATTGCATCCTCCATATCCTCGTGAACTGGATTTCCTTCCAGAACCATGGCCTGAGCGCTTCTCTTTAGAGCAAGTTTATGATTTTGCTCTATTGTTTTATAAGAAGCGATTCCAGGAAGAAAAGCCTTTCTTCCCCCCGTATACCCTGCAAAATAATGTGGTTCAACAGAACCAATAATAACAATCTTGTGCGCTTCAACTCCCAGACGATTAACCCACATCTCTGTTCCATTCTTTGAGACTCCAATAGATACCATCTCCTCATCTTTTTTAGCATCGTGGATATGAATATGTTTACGATACTCCTCCAGATATTTGCCGAAGATGATCTGAAGTTCTTCCTCAGTTGGAGGTCTATGGACACCGGTTGCTACAATGAACTTGACATTCTGGCCTGCAATTTTATCGTGGATAATATCCAGTACTTTGGCAGTAGGTGTTGGTCGAGTACCATCGTTAACAATAAAAAGAATGTCTTTAGCATCCCGTAAAAATTCTTCAAATGACTTAGAAGCAACAGGGTTTTCCAAAGCTTCCGTTAAGGTTTGACCTTCATCCTTTACTTCTACCTGGTTGGGATAAACCATTTCACCAAAGTTCTCGTCATTGACGTAAACTTCAACAGTTTCCCGACCGTATGGAATATCGAGTCTCATAAAATTATTCTACCCTTTCAAAGTAAAATGAAAACTATATTATCCGCAACTCTTCCAGCTTTTCTATCACCTGTCTTACACCCGCAGCAGAGGTAGCCAGAGCTTCTCTTTCTTCCTTAGTCAGCGACAGTTCTACAATCTCTTCAACACCATTTTTCCCCAGCTTAACAGGAACTCCAATAAAAAGACCTTCTATTCCATATTCCCCGCGTAGATAAGCTGAGCAGGGAAGAATACGTTTTTTATCGCGAACTACACATTCTACCATTTCAGATACAGACGCAGCAGGCGCCCAGAATGCGCTCCCTGTTTTGAGATACGAAACAATTTCTGCACCACCTTTTCGTGTGCGCTCTACAAGTTCGTCAATTACATCCTTGGATAACAGTTCAGGTATTGGAACACCAGAAATTGTGGTATAACGGGGTAACGGAACCATAGAGTCGCCATGCCCTCCCAGAACCAATGCTGTCGTTACATTTACATTTACACCAAATTTATCTGCAAGAAAATAACGAAAACGAGTTGAATCAAGGACGCCTGCCATCCCCACAACTCGCTTCAAAGCAAAACCAGTAACTTTAAGCGCTGTGTAACACATCACGTCTAAGGGATTTGATACTACAATAAGAACAGCATTCGGAGCATACCTAGCAACTTGTTCTGAAACAGACCGCATGATTTTAGCATTAACCTGAAGTAAATCATCCCGGGACATACCTGGCTTCCTCGGCATACCTGCCGTCACAACCACAACATCAGAATCTACCATAGCAGAAAAGTCTTCAGTACCCTCAATATAAGTATCATAATGCCGCAGGGGTGCTGCTTCTATAGCATCAAGAGCTTTGCCGCGAGCTAAACCTTCCACCACATCAATAAGTAAAACATCCGCAATGCGCTTTTCTGCAATGTAGAGAGCTGAGGTGGCTCCCACATTGCCGCTTCCTATAATAGTCACTTTTGCCATGGTCAGCCCTCCTTCTTTTCTTTCTCTAATTCTAAGGATTTTATTGTGTTCCGCACTATAGCAGCCGATTTATCAAAAGCTTCTTTTTCAGACAGAGTTAACTCCAACTCTATGATTTTTTCAATTCCATCTTTGCCAAGAAGTACAGGTACACCCAAACAAATATCTTTCTGACCATATTCTCCATCCAGATAAGCCGGAGCGCAAATGATTCTTTTAGCATCCCGCACCACCGATTCCACCATATCAGCAACTGCAGCCCCTGGGGCACTGGCTGAACTTCCTTTTTTCAAGTTCTCAACTATTTCTTTGCCCGCTTTTCTGGTCCTTTCTATAAGATTTTCTACTTTTTCTGGTGGCAGAAGTTCTGTAATAGGAATCCCTTCTACACGTGCATACCTGGGTAAAATAACCATGTAATCGTGATGACCACCTAAAACAACAGCGGTTGTATCCACGCTGGAAACTTTTAATTCCTCAGCTATAAATTCTCGGAGTCGTGTCGAATCTAATGCACCGGATACACCCATAACTTTCTTAGGCGAGAATCCGCCTTTCTTTATAACATAATAGGTAAGTGTATCCACTGGTTCTGTAAGAACAACAATAATTGCATCCGGTGCGTGTTTTGTAATTTCGCCTATAATATCATCCAGTATTTTTTTGTTAGATTCTAACAAATCCAACCGCAGCATTTCCGGCTTTCGCACCACCCCGGCAGCTATAACAACAACTTTAGAACCAGCCATATCTTTGAAATCATTAGATCCTTCTACCTTCACATCATAACCGCGGATAGGAGCAGCTTCCATCAAATCCAAAGCCTTTCCTCTTGCTTTTCCCTCCGCGATGTCAATAAGCATTACGTTAGCCACCCGCTTTTCGGCTAAATAGAACGCAGCAGAGGTCCCTACGTTCCCAGCTCCAATAATTGTTACTTTATCCAAAATAAACCTCCCTATAATTTTACAACGTGTTTGGAGTTACTTTTTTAAATACAAAATATAAAAATAAAAATCAAGAGAAATTTAATAAATCCTTAAGGTAACGGATATCAGCGCATTGACTCAGAAATAAAGTAGAGACACATAATATTATGTGTCTCTACTTTAGAGGGATTGAACTT
>CAYYPT010000038.1:0-17268 GCA_964473625.1 uncultured bacterium
GTTTCGTTCAACAGGATTTTATCATTCATTGAGCGATTAAACCGAATGGATTGAAAAATTAAGTGAATTTCGATCAAGCTGTTCGAGTAAGCCGTTTTTTTGGGGCTCAACAAAAGATAAAATCCTAAAAGTTGGCAAAATTCTAATTAATAATTTAACCAAAGGCGGTTCAAAATGATTAGAATTAATTTTACTCGTTTAGTGATGTTGGTGGGAATTTTTTTAGTCTCTGTTAATGTTAGAGCTCAGGAATTCCCCATTGCAGTCGGTAGCGATACCGCTTTTGCCTCTTCCATAGCTTCGGACGGGGTAAATTATTTGATTCCAATATTAGGTGATTCTTCAAGTCCAAACGCAATCACTGCTCAACTGATTTCATATCCTGGTACGTTGATTGGGCGAAGCACAGGAGGGATTCGTACACTCTCAGCCCAGAAAATCCTCACTGCTTGCGAAAAAAGTAATTTCGAAAGATATTGCACTTACCAGGAGATGATGGAATATCTCGGAAACATCAATGCCAATTCACAAGAGATGCAGCTTTCTTCTTTTGGTAAATCTGTTGAAGGCCGCGAGCTGGTTTACGCCGTTTTCAGCAGACCCATAGTAACCAATCCCTTCGAGGCAATGACCAGCGGCAAACCGATCGTCATTTTAGACGCCGGTGTTCATGGCGATGAGCGAGTCCTCAGAGAATCGATTTTGATCCTTATCCGCGAGCTGGCAACAAAAGGCACGGAAATGAACGCCTTGCTCGATGATCTGGTGGTGATCACGATACCTTGTTTAAATCCCGACGGTACTGAATATGACGAACGGAGAAACGCTCACGGCAACGATATCAATCGTGATTACATTAAACTCGATGAGCCCGAAACTCAAAGTTATGTCAGTAATATTCTCCAAAAATGGCATCCTCATATTCAAGTCGGCGGGCACAACTGCTCGTTTCGTCCTTACAACATGCTTTATCTGGCTCCCACCAACGCTGCTGCCGATCCGGCTTTATCAAAAATTTGCGATGAGGAAATATTTCCATTTATAGATAAAAATATGGAAGCAGTTGGCTACAAGTCCTTCTATTACGGCAGTGGAAATGAAGAAAGATGGAAAGTCGGAAGTCCCTCTCCCAAGATATTCCGGAATTACGGCGGGATCAGCAACTACATCTCCATCGTATTTGAATCCCCCAGAGGACAGAGTCTGAAAGACGGTATCAAAAGCGGTATCATATCTTATAAATCCATTCTCGAATATTGCTCAGAAAATCCCGATAAGGTTATGGGGGTCGTCGATAAGGCCCGCAAAAAAACCATCGAGCTGGGACAAAAAGCTCTTGGAGATATCCCCGTTCAAATGAAATATGTTCCAGAAGATTACAAGGTCTCATATTTGCTCGGCAAAAAAGCGGGAATTCCCGTCGAGAACGGTATCCCGACCGCCATTACCATCTGGGTGCCCCTGCCGGATGATGATGAAGAAATTTGTGTGGATTATTGGCAAGTTAATAATTTTAACGACGACAGCTCGAATCCTGAGTTTGCTGATGGCGAAATGCACTTCGTTGCTCTTACAACAACTGCCAGCGGCCCGGAATTATGGTCGATTGAAAATGGAGCCGCCAACTCTTTGGGAAGAGACGACGATATGGTCCCTGGGGGCGACTGGACTGGTTCTGTGATAAATGTCGGTGACGGCGGAGCGGTTGCCGAATGGGCGAATGGCTTCTGGGAAGGCGAAATCGGCTTCGTTGGTGTCTGGAATCGTGTGCTTTCACCTTCTGAACTCGGTGATGTACCATTATTGGATGTCCGCGCGAAAAACAAGCCAGTCAATATAGAGCTGTTAAGAAGTGGTATGCTTGTACAAATGACATTCGATGAGCTGACCGATCCTTTGGGCAATACATTAAAGCTATATGGGGACGCTGTAATATCGAACGGTAATCTGATTTTGGACGGAGACGGCGACTATGGTGAAATCACCGGTGACTTTGGTGAAGCGATTGGCACCGGACAGGAGATGACCATTGTGCTCTCTGTTGCCAGCGATGTAGAGCAAGACTACCGGGAAGCCGCTCCGTTTGGAATTGGTCATCCTGATGTTGAGCCCGGGAAAAAGCCAAGTACCGGCAGGATAATAACTAAGATAACAGGTGCTGATCTGCTCAAGAAGCCGGTTGCAACCAAGACCAGGCCAAGGCCCTATGCTTACATTTTGCCTTCCAATGCCAAAAAAGCTATCGATCTGCTTAAGATGCACAACATTACCGTGGAAATTCTTCAAAAAGACACTCCCCTGGCCATAGAAGCTTACGTTTTAAAAGACATCGAGCATAAAGAAGAGCATGGTCATCCTCATGCGACATTTATAACGGTTGCGGAAGAGACGGTTAAAAAGGTAATGACTTTCCCAAAAGGGACGTACGTTGTCCGGACCGGGCAGGTAATGGGCAGAATGATCAGCCACATGCTTGAACCGGAAACTCCTGAGAATATAATTATTTGGAACACAATGGATAACCTCTTACCTGAGCCAGGACCCGACTCCTTAGTTCCAATTTATAGACTTTCCAAACCCACAAATCTGCCCACAGTTCTTTTGGAGGAATAAGTTTTTATGACAGCAGATATAATAGTAACTGCTTACAAGTAATGAAGCAAGTGAGATTAAGCTTGCTATTGTTGGTCAATAAAAAATTGACCCACTAAAGCACTATGCTTGAAACTTATAACAGTAGTGCCAAAAGCAAAAGCTAAGGTAGAGCTGAAACTAAATTTTTATTCAATGGCGAAGATAGCCTACGCATCCATTACATGGTAAAAATCAATGGGGCCAAAGATTGGGTTTAGTTTACAACCGACTCAAAAAATGGTAGTAAAGACAAAAAACGAATAGAAATAATTGCTAAATAGGAATATAAAAATGAATGCATTAAAAAAAGGATTAACCTCTACAATTTTTATTTTTGTAGCTCCAATGCCCTTTTTTACAGCCTTTGCTCAAAGTTGGTCTAATCGTGTGCAAAACAATTTTACAGTGGAGGGCAAACATTGGGGAATAGGTTGTCGTTTTTATATGAATTATAACACAAGTCATTTAATTATACGTTATAAGATTAATAGTGTCTGGTCTTCTCAATATCGTTATGTTACAAAAGAAAGTAGTGACGCCATTGAGCATTGGTTCCGATTGCAACATAAAGAGATTAATTTTAAGGGGTTTTTCTGGAACACTCGTATCGAGTATCGCATCAAGGAATCAAAAGGTGATGTTTTCCGCATTCGCCCTCAAACTGGATTCAAATACAATGCTTCTGAAAAAGTAATAGCGTATTATATTGTCGAACCACATTTGGAGTATGATTTCGATAGTAGAAAAGGGTACTTCAAATTTATGCAACATTTTATTGGGTTTGATATAAAACTTAAAGGAAATGTCTCTTTTGGCCCATTTATAGAAATAGATACTAATGATAAATGGAAAAGGGAATTGGGGTTTTTGGGAACCCAGTTAACTGTAAAAATCAAATAAACCCAACACGTGGGATAGATACGATAGAAACAAGGAATGATATTAATTATAGACACGAGGTAACAATGTCACTTAAACGATCGGTTTTTTTTATAGCATTGGCGGCAGTTTTGCTGGCGACGTTGTGCGGTTTGACCTCTATGGCACAGACGGTCAATCCAGGGCCGGATGAAACAATAACAATAGCTCTCGTAGGCGATGCCATCATCACCCGCAGAATTAAACAGTTTGACGACCCACGAGATCCCCGCTTCCAAAGGATGGTTAAAATTATTAGAGAAGCCGACGCTGCATTTCTGAATCTGGAAATTTCTCTTTTCAGGCTATCGGAATTTAAAGGCCAACCACAGGCAGAGTCTGGCGGCAATTGGGAACTTGGTCCGCCCGAAGCGGCAGCAGACCTGAAATTTATAGGTTTTGACCTGATGAGCAGAGCCAATAATCACACAACTGACTACGGTGTCGGGGGGATGCGGATGACCGACAGGCTTCTTGATCAGCTTGAAATAGTTCACGCCGGCTCCGGAATGAACTTGGAGCTGGCCAGCAGACCGGGATATCTGGAAACCATCAAAGGAAGAATTGCACTTATCAGCTTTGCGAGTTCATTTACAAAAATGTCACGTGCGGGCGCCTCTCGGGGTGATATGGTCGGCAGGGGCGGAGTGAATCCTCTGAGAGTTGACGATGGCGAGATACTGAAAAGAGATGAGGAGCGCATCCTGCACGAAATTCGCAACGCAACAATGTTGTCAGATTTTGTAATTGTTTCATCTCACACACACGGAGGTAATAAGAATGTTAAGCCTCCTTTCTGGCAGCCTGGGTTCGCGAAAAAATGCATTGACGCCGGAGCCATCGCCTTCATTTCACACGGCCCTCATCAGCTTCGTGGTGTTGAAATTTATAAAGGTAAACCAATATTTTACAGCCTTGGCAACTTCATTTTCCAGAATGAAACAATCGACCCGATACCGGCGGATTATTATGAGCGATACGATTTACCGCCAGACAGGCTGGCCGGCGAATTGTACGATAAGCGATTCAAGGGAGGCACCGTAGGCTTTCCGTCGGCGGCAATCTGGTATGAAAGCGTTATTGCAGTGCCTACCTTTTCGAAAGGTAAACTTGCTGAGTTGAAGCTGTATCCGATTGAGCTGAATCAAAAAGCCCATCGTTCGCAGCGTGGGACGCCGAGACTAGCTTACGGCGAGAAGGCTGAAAAGATTATCAAACGATTGGCCAAGTTGTCCGAGCCGTTAGGCACGAGGATCGAATTCAAAGATGGTATCGGTGTGTGGGTGCGCAAATGAGTGGATAAGCACTTAGAGCTTTCACTAAAAAACGAAAGTAAAATTGTTTGAAAATCAATTTAAAGTTTCACAAAAATCGCGGGGGAAAACATTTGTACATTTTATTGAAGGAGGTGAGGTGAAAAAAGAATATATCGTTGATAAATAAAATTAATGCAGAGAGGAGGTGAAGTTGCCCTAAAAATTTTCCTACCTTATTTATTTTTTCATGCTTTTTAATTATTCCCACTTATTTTATACTAGAGGGAGGAAGCAATGAAGAAGATTTTCAAAGTACTTTTAATGTGGATGTTATTCTTGCTGCCTATTTTAGTCATGGCGCAAGAAGGTGTTACTATCAAAGGGTACGTCACAGATGAAGGGGGCAATCCATTGATGGGGGCCAACGTGTATGTTGAAAAGCTTAACTTTGGTGCTGCCACGAATTCCGATGGCTTTTACAGTTTTGTAATACCCAGGGGTGTGGCCAGAGGGCAGAAAATTAAACTGGTAGCCCGTTTCATTGGATACAAGACGAGATCGAAGATAGTGACACTCATATCTGGGAAAACGATTACCCAGGATTTCGCACTGGCAGTAGATGTGCTAAAAATGGATGCTATAGTGGTGACAGGAATGGGTGGTTCGCAGATTAAGAAAAAGCTCGGCCAATCGGTGGCCAGGGTTTCAGCAGGTGAAGTCGTAGGAGCGGATGTGCCAAACGTCGTTCAGGCAATTGAAGGCAATGCTCCGAACGTGGAGGTCGTCCAATCGAGCGGTGACCCCGGAGCGAGTTCGTATATTCGGATTCGCGGCGCCGGTTCCATCGATCGCGGAACTCAGCCCCTCTTCGTGGTTGACGGCGTGCCCATCGATAACTCTCAGGATTTTATGAGTATTGGCGGTTTGAGCGGTACGGGTGCAAGCAGTAACAACGAGACGCCAAACCGTGCGTCAGATCTAAATGCTGAAGACATCCAATCCATCGAGATTTTGAAAGGCGCTGCTGCTGCTGCGATTTATGGTTCACGTGCAGCAAACGGTGTTGTGCTGATCACGACCAAGTCAGGTAAACCAGGAAGGACGAGGATCAGCTATAAGAGTCAGTTTGGTATCACTAGATTGAGCCGGGAATATCCGCTCCAAAGATGGTACGGCCAGGGGAAACACGGGGTATATGTAAAGGATTATTCGAGAAGCTGGGGTCGTCCCTTGAACGTCCCCGACGCACCGTGGTACGATCCGAGTAAACCTGAAGACAAGGTCTATAATCACAGCACATTATATTCTGACGGCGGCCACCTCTTCGGAAATAATCTGACAATTTCTGGCGGAAATAATACAACAACATTTTTCCTCTCGGGAGGACATTATTATGAAAAAGGACACTGGATAGCGGGTTCGGACTACGAGCGAACGAGCGTGCGGCTAAAAGGAACTCAGCTCGTTGGATCTAAGCTGAAATTCACGGGCAATATTGCCTATGTTCATGTGGACCAACATTCTCTTCAGGGGAGAGACAACCTGGCTGGTATCGGCATTGCAGCGCTGCGGTGCCCACCGGAGTGGAACAACTGGCCTTACATTGATCCTAAGACTGGATACCACCGTTCGTTCCGATACAGTGAGGCCAAGGAGCTAAAGAAGAGTCGTGGTTTCGACAATCCCTATTTCATCATGTACGAGCATAAGAATCCACACTTAGAAAATCGTGCGTACGGCTACGTTAAAGCTGAATACGATTTAACCAACTGGATAAACGTGAGCTACCATTTAGGCGGTGACTTCATCACCGACCATCGGGCGAATATTCTTCCACCTGGTAATTCGCGTGAACCTTTGGGAAGAATCTTAAAGGCCACTTTCATACGGGAACAGATCGATGGGAACTTATTGGTGACCATTCAGGGAGATAAGTTCCTGCACCGGTGGAGCTGGATCGATGCGACACTGATGCTCGGGCATAATGCGAATATTCGTAAGTACCACAGATTGGCTGCTGCTGGAATAGATATGGGTGTTCCCGAGGGATTCGATGAGTTGGACAACTGCGTGGATGTGATTCCGGATGAGTACCAGTGGCAGAGGAATATCGAGTCATTTTACGGACAATTGACCATTGATCTGTTCGATCAGCTCTACCTTACTGGAGCCATGCGCAATGATGGGGCATCCACCTTTGGGGTAGCGAAAAAACGCTACTGGTACCCAAAAGCCAGCGCTGCATGGGAATTCACTCGGTTCAAAAAAATTCCGTTTATAAGTTTTGGTAAACTCCGTGCTGCCTATGGTGTGGCTGGTATTCAGCCCGGAGTATATACGGTACTCTCACCCTATAAAGCTACGGAGGAAGAGTTCACCCTTTATACTGAGGCTGATCTGACAGCGTCATACAATGGTAAGATGGGATTCAGGCACAGCACCACCCTGGGCAACGACCACATCAAACCTGAGCGGCAGCGTGAATTTGAAATTGGACTCGACATGGCATTTCTCAATTCCCGTGTCGGGTTAGAAGCGACTTACTACGACCAGAAGAATACTGATGTGATCTTTAACCTTAATGTGGCTCCTTCTACTGGATCTTTTTCGCAGACGGCGAACGCCGCAACAATTACGAACAAGGGTGTGGAGCTTACGCTCAACGCGGTGCCAATCAAATATCGGAATTTCAGCTGGAATCTGACTCTCAATTGGGCCCGGAACAGGAACATGGTTGTGGACATGTCGGGTGCACAGTGGGAAGGCTTGGGAGGTGGAGTCTACGCTATCCCAGGTCATGAATTGGGTACCATCAGAACCAGGTCCTGGATGCGCTTCGGATACGGTATCGAGTACGATGTGGATGGTGATGGCGTTAAGGAAAATATTGACGAATACTATGCAGGCCAGTGGAAAAAGGGCGATGTGTGGGTTGGCGAAGACGGAAAGCCTGTGATGGCACCGACTTACTTGATTACTCCCTTTTCTGTGAATCCACGCTGGACAGGGAGCATCCGCAGTGAATTCACGATTTTCAGGAATATCACAGTTTCAGCATTGATCGACATCGTGCATAAGCGGTGGATGAACGCTTACGGGAGGGGACAGCTCTACAGGTACGGAACGGATGCGGATACCAAGCACAGGTGGCATCCGGATACACAAGACCCGGAAGCAATCGGAACTGTTGACAAGTTCTTAAAACATGGAGAAAAAACTATCGGTCCTGGTGTGGGTAAGAAGTTTAAATACGACGAGAGTTGGTTCACAGGCCTCTGCAGTTACAGTGGTGACCGCTGGCAGTTCATCTCAGACGCAGGTTATGTCAAGGTGCGTGAGCTCGCCATCACTTACCGATTACCCTCTGCTTTTGTCAGAAGATTTTGGCTGAGTGGTCTCAGCATCCGTTTGAGCGCACGGAATTTGGTGACGTGGACGCCTTACACCGGCTGGTCTCCGGATACCAACCGTTCTCAAGCAACCAACAGTCGCGGCGTCGACTATTTTAATTCTCCGCAGACACGGGGCTATAATGTCACACTGATTGTTAACTATTAAAGCCAAGAGGTGAAATTATGATGAAGAAATTATTAATTCTTGTTATGGTACTTTCGCTTGCCGGTTTGATGGTTAACTGTGGCGATAGGTTCCTGGAAGGAGGAATCCTTAGCAGTGACCCGAACCGTCCGACGGACGTGCCACTACTGGCACAATTGGCGAATCTTCAACCAATTCTCTACGGTTGGTATGAGGGTGATATTAGTCTTTTGTCGGTCCTGTGGATGCAGCAGATTGCCGGTGTCTCACATCAATACATGGCGTACGATTTGTATCAAATGACCTCGTCGTTATTCGGAAGTAAATGGAGTCAGGTCTACCAGGAAGGTGGTTTGGTAGACCAGAAAGAAGTTGCTTCACGAGCTGAGGCTGAAGGCCTGCATACAATAGCTGGTATCGCCAAGATGCATGAAGCAATGATGATCTCCACTGCTGCTTTTGTGTGGGGCGACATACCCTATTCCCAGGCAGGACAACCCAGTAAATATCCTGACCCAAAATATGATGACCAACTGGCCGTTCATAACGCTGTGCTGGCTTTGATTGACGATGCAATTGCAGATTTTAAGGCAGGACAAACCTATTTTGATGGCAGCTACGATTTTTCTTTCGGAGGCGACAAGGATAAATGGATCGCCGCGGCACACACACTGAAAGCACGGATTCTACTGAACTGGGCTGAGGTCAACAATGGCAACTATGCCATGGCGCTCCAGGAAGCTCAGCAGGGGATCAATTCTTTAGACGGTAGTTGGCGGGCACTTCACAGTGCGATCACAGGTCAGGAAAACATCTTTTATCAGGCGGCACACAGGGGGCACCATTTCTGTCGGGCAGGTGCTTATCTCGTGAACATGTTGAGAAACGACAATGACCCGCGCCTGGAGATCTATTTCGCACCCACTGTTGAGGATACAATCGTCGGTTCTGCCCAGGGAGAATATACTGAGGATGCAAGCTGGCTGAACGAGAATGACGGTTGCCCAGGCAATGCTGCCTTTAGTTATGACATTCTCTCGTGGGAAGAGAACCAGTTCATCATTGCCGAGTGCCTGTACCAGACAGGTGATGAAGCTGGCGCGTTGGCTACACTGAACGATGTTATCCAGCCGGGTTTGGAGGCCAAGTGGGGAATCACACCCCCAGATTCGCTTCCCAGGTACTCAGGTCTGACCGGTATTGATGTGCTCAAAGCGATCATGAATGAGAAGTACAAAGCACTTTTCCTGAATCAGCAGATCTGGAATGACTGGAAACGTACGGGGTTTCCTGTGTTGACGATCGTGGAAGGCAAGGGAATGCCGCGTCGGTTCATGTATTCTGATGATGAAGAGAATACTAACAAAAACTTTCCGGGTGTTCTGGGACTGTGGGCTCGGAACGATAACGACCCGGGTGATCCGGCGTACCTACAGTAAAGATGTGTAGAAGTCGGCTATAGGATTATAATTCTTATGAGAGAAATCACTACTCACTCCTCCTCAAGATCCTGCCTCACTTCGGGAGGCAGGATCTTCTTTAAGAGAACTAACAATTATAGAAATCTTTTTCCACACCTATTTACAATTGTAAGTTTTTTCTTTTTATTCTATTTTCTGCCCTGTTTTGCAAACGAAAGTGGAAATGCTTTTTTTATAGAGCCTGGGGTAGAGGATATTTACCAGAAAGCGCTTGAAGCGATAAAGAATAAAGAGTACGTTGCGGCAGAAGGGCACATTCGCCGTGTCCTGAAAGAGAACCCTCTTTATCAAGAGCCGTCTGGAAAATCTGCATGGTACTGGCTTGGTATTGTCTTAGAACAGCGAGGCGAAAAGTTATCTGCCGTCAGGACGATGATTCAAGGAATTGACAGTCTGGAGAATGCAAATCGTACTGATTGGTACATAAACTACGATTTATCCCGAATGATAGCTGAGAACCACTTCGAAAAATGTACCTCAAGAATTACTGGACTAATGTATGATATGTTGAAAAATGTATCCCCGAGAGTACAGCCAGACCTCTGGGAACGAATTGTCAATGAAATGGGGTTTTTGCTTGGTAAGACAGATAGGGAACGATTGAAGGTCGTTATGAGAAAACCAGGTAGCAATCCAGGAAAGATTTTCTATACTTTCTTCCGACAGGAAGATCCCAATCCAATCACTGAGCAAAATGAGCTTTTTGCCAGGATCTTCCAACGCGAGAAGAAGGCGAAGGAACAATTTACCAGTTCTTCATCGCCGAGTGGGTATGATGATCGGGGAAAGATCTACATTCGACTGGGTCAGCCGTGGAAGATATATAGGGATCACAGTGGTCTCCTGGGGGAAGTGGGCTATATGATTTATCCCTATGAAATCTGGTTTTATAAACAAATCCATCCCGATATCTATTTTACCTTCGTTCGTGAGCGAGGTACAGGAGATTTCAAGTTGGTTAATGGACCAGAAGCTGTCTTTGGTACCTTTTATAAAGGTCGTAGAGCATTTTTTAATAAATTAAACCCTGGAGAGACATCAGCATATTTGCATCTAAGTGTATATGACGAATTGGCACCTTTTTATGAACCATTTCATGAGCGTCTTGATCAATTGCAAGAGCAGATTTCACCTGCTGAAGCAGTGGACTATGCGAGAAGGAATTTCGTACCAGCCGACAGGGATCATGCTGCCAGTATGGATACTCTGGCGCCAAGAATAGCCTATTACACAGAGTATGTCCTTGAGAGGCTTCCCCTTAATTTAAGTATGATACGGTTTCTTGACAGAGATGGGCAAATCCGTGTGGAAATGTGTTATTCGATTCCGAATGAGGCTCTTTTTTTTGAGAAAGATGCTCGAGGTTGGCATACGAGTTTGTTAGGGGAAGTTGGTATATTTGATGCGGATTTTAATCTCGTTGCAAGTGATTCAATTGGCCACTTTGTGACTGGCTCCAATCCAAAAGAAAGAGAGGAAGGTGTTTTCATAAGCCAATGGAATGTGTTCCTCCAACCTGGTGATTACCATCTTTACTTTAGAGTAGAAAATCCCGATAGTAAAAAACAGGCTGTGGTTAAGACGTATTTCCGAATAGATCCTTTCCCTGAAACAAAGCTATGTCTCAGTGATCTACAACTGGCCCGGGATATTGAGCCCAGTGATAAACAAGGGCTTTTTAATAAACACGGATTGTTTATCAAACCTTTGGTTTCTAATATTATTCCCATCGGACGATCCTTTTTTGTATATTTTGAAATTTATCATTTATCAATGAGTGCTGATAGTAAAACAAATTATAGAGTTGAATATCAACTTTCTAGAATAGAAAGGAAAAAAGGATTTCTGGGATTATTTGGAGGTAGGTTAAGTAAAGTTCAAGTTTCAGGAAAAAGTATTCAGCGAACAGGAGAGAATTCCTCACAGGAAGAATACCGTATGTTAGTATTGGACGATTTAAAGAAGGGCAAATATTCTCTACGAATAACGGTTGTGGATCTAAATTCTCAGACTGAGGCAAACAGAGAAATGACAATCTATTTGATTGAATGAAAGTTTGCAACTTAAAGCGATAACTAAAAAATTCTTGACTTTACAAAAGGAAAGCATTTAAAGAAAGTGGTAAAAATCTTTTGACGATTTCAATGATTTGACTTTTCAGCAACGATTGAATTCGAATAATCGGCGGAAGGAAATTTCATCGGTATTGGTTGGGTAGATGAGAGCTTCTGCTCTCATCAAAAGAAATTGCCTTTTTGCAAGGCGGCGAAGTCTGGCTGTGTGGTAATTACAAGGAACTTATGTCGCAACAACATCTAGAAACATTTCTCAAAGAGGAGAAGCAATATGCCTATTTCCAAACAGTACAGAGAACTTATACTGAAAAAATTACCGAAATTAACAAGTGGACAGAAAAGAGTTGCCGAATTCTTTTTAGCTAATCTGGGTGTAGTAGCACTTTCTTCAATCGATGATATTGCTAGAGATGTCAATGTCAGTAAGGCGACAATTGTTCGTACAGCCCGAGCACTTGGTTACAAAGGCTTTTTAGACATGAGAACAGAAATGTTACGTAATCTTAGGGAAAATCTGGGGCCTGTGGAACGATTTCAGATCAATATGGATGAATCTTTAAAAGAAGATGAAGTGTTGATTACAATAGCTCATCAGGAAGTTGCTAACATCAATACTACTTTGAATGTACTTGATAAAGATTCTTTCTACAAAGCTGTCGAGATATGCATTAAAGCTAACCATATTTATTCAATGGGCTTAGGCATTTCTGCTTTTCTCTCTCAGATAACTACTTACCTACTGAACAGGGTAACTCTTAAAGCCTCTTCATTTTCCCACGGCAGCATGAGTTTTGTTGAGCAAATTATTCCTCTGAGGGAAAATGACGTAATCATTGCTTTCAGTTTTCCTCCTTATTCTTCTGGTACAATTGAAGCAGCACAATATGCCAGGGGTAAGGGAATAAAAGTGGTATCAGTTACCGATAAAATGACGGCGCCAATTGTTGAGTACTCTGACGTTACGCTGCAGGTTAAAACAGAAAGCAAAATTTTTGCCAACTCTTTGAGCGCCATTTTAGTTGTTGTTTATGGTTTAGCAACAGAGATTGCTTTTAAAGATCGCCAGTGTTCTCATAGAGCATTGGCACGTTTGGAAGAGACCAGAACCAAATATGGTGGTTTTCTTGCTGACAATAGGAATTTCGATTTAGATAAAAAGTTTTAGGAGGGTTATTATGTCTCTGAAAAATTATAAGGCCTTATTTTTCTCAATTATTTTAGTCATTTTATCAAGTACCTTACTCACTGCAAATACTACACAAAATTTATCCACGCCTTTAGAGAAATCAAAATACAAAAAGCTATCCAGTCATGATGATTTAATGAACTATTTAAAAGAGATCGATCTGTTATCGAATAAAGTTACGGTAAAAACTATCGGACGATCTGTAGAGGGAAGAGAGATCCCTGTAGCCATTATTTCAAAAGACAAAGTCTTTGCCAGCAACCGAAACGAAAAACCTGTTGTTTTGATTTATGCACAACAGCATGGAAACGAACCTTCCGGTAAGGAAGCTGCTTTGATCATAATTAGAGAACTTTCACTTGGCTCCTTACAAGATTTATTACAGCATTTGGATATTTTGATTGTTCCCCAGGTTAATCCAGATGGTGCAGAAAAAAATCAACGACGAAACGCCAACAACATGGATTTGAATCGGAACCACGTTATTTTAAGTGAACCAGAATCTATTGCCCTCCACTCACTTTTCTTGAAATGGATGCCTGAAGCGACGTTGGATATCCATGAAACCAATGCCAGCAGAAAAAACTGGTTTTGCGTCGGTTATATGAAAGACGCCGAAGAAAATTTTGATTGCGTTTCAAATTTAAATATTGCAAAAGAGATCAGGGAATTCTCCGTTAATACATTTATTCCTGAAGTCGGCAAGCTGGTAAAGAAGGATGGGTTCAGCTTTTCCCGATACATTGTTGGTGGCCCGCCAGAGGTAAGAAGAATTCGTCACAGTACTACAAACATCAATGACGGCCGGCAAAGTATGGGAATTTACAATACCTTTTCTTTCATTCTGGAAGGCAAACGGTTTAATGATGTGAACAGTCATATCAAACGTCGTACACTCGGTCAAGTATCAGCTGTTCGGGCTATTCTAAAAACAGTGGCTGACCACCGCAAAGAAATACTGTCGATTACCCACACTGCTCGAGCAGATCTGATTAAAGCTAAGGAGAATCAACTTGTCTATTTGCAAATGGACTATTATCCAGATCCTGAACAAAAAACATTCACTTATCCCATTTTTGATCTCTATTCGTGGAAACATGTCGAAAAAGCACTCGATCACTATGAGCCAATGGTGAAAGTAAAGAAAAGTGTGACAAGACCTGTTGCCTATCTTTTTTCCCAAGATCAGAGCCGTCTTTTAGAACTGCTTCGCAAACATCAAATAGAATTATTCAGATTGAAAAAAGATACTAAAGTAAATGTGGAAGTGATGACCATAATGGATGTAACCAATAAAGAGGAAGAAGATAAGCCCGATGTAGATGTTACAGTCCAAACAAAATCTCTGCGAATGGGAATAAAGAAAGGTGATTATGTTGTATTTCTAACACAAAAAGCTGGGAACCTCATTCCACTATTGCTGGAGCCCCAATCAAGCTGGGGAATCTGTTCAGAACGCAGCGGCCGCAAATATCGGTTTGCTGAATTTCTAAAAAAAAGGGAACAGTATCCTATCTATCGAATGGTGCAGAAAACAAAGCTTAGTCTAGAAAAAATGAATAAATAGAATAAACAGTCAGCAATAAAATAGGAATCAGACATGCAAAATACTGTAACAGAAAAAAATAAACCTTCCCTCATTGTAGCCCTCATTCCCATTGTGGCTATGATGCTTTTGCTCATTGTAGGATACGGTGTTTATAAAATCAAAGCTCAGGTACTTCTTGTCACTGCTGCATTTATCAGCGGCCTATTAGGTATAATCCTAAAATTTAAATGGCAGGATATGGAGCGGGGGATCGTGGATAGTATTCACAAAGCCATGCCTGCTGTTTTGATTATGTTGTGTGTTGGCATACTCATTGGCTCGTGGATTGCGGCTGGAACGATCCCCATGATTATTTATTATGGCCTGAAACTGATTTCACCAAAGTTCTTTTTAGTGACAGCCAGTTTTGTTTGCAGCCTGACCTCTTTGGCTACTGGGACCTCCTGGGGAACAATAGGTACACTTGGCGTTGCCTTTATTGGTATTGCCACAGCCCTGGGTATCCCACTTGGCCCGGCTGCTGGGGCCATTGTAGCTGGCGCATACTTTGGTGATAAGATGTCTCCTTTTTCTGATGTTACCAATCTTGCTCCTGTTGCTGCAGGTTCCAATCTTTTTGATCATATTAAACACATGATGTGGTCAGCTGTTCCGGCATGGCTCATAGGACTGTTAATTTATTTTATCATTGGATTTCATTACGGACAGGCGAATGTCGAATCGGAGACGATGACGGTTATTATGACAACTTTAAAGAAAAACTTTACTTTCAATATCTGGCTTCTTTTGCCAATGGTCATTGTTTTTTATTTTGCCATTGCTAAAAAACCTGTATTGCCGGGTATGTTACTCTCATCGTTTATTGCTGGTGCTCTGGCAATGCTTTTCCAGCACGCCTCGGTTAAAGACGTTGCAGTTGCGATGAATGCTGGTTACAAATCTCACACAGGTAAAGAGGTAGTAGACAACCTCATTTCCCGCGGGGGTATGATGAGTATGATGGAAGTACAATTGGTCGCTTTTACAGCATTTGCTTTTAGCGGCATTATGCAGCGAACAGGTATGCTTGATGTAATTTTTAAAAAAATCATACTTTTTACAAAAAAGGTATGGAGTCTCGTTCTTACAACTGTTGTAACGGCAATCTTAACAGCAATGGTTACAGGCAGCTCTTATCTCTCCATGATCGTTCCTGGAGAACTATTGGCACCTGTCTATAAAAAGATGAATCTGGCAGCTAAAAATCTCTCCAGAATAATTGAAGAATGCGGTGCCATCATAGTACCGCTTATTCCCTGGAGTATGGCCGGTGTTTATGTCACGGGAACGCTCGGTGTCTCGCCATTTGAGTATTTGCCATGGGCATTCATGAATTATATTTCTGTCGTTATTCTCATTATTTATGGTTTTACAAAGTTTAGCATGGCACCTAAAATTAGAGAAGACGAAACGCAAATTGGGAGCTAAAAAACTAGAATTGACTCTATGATGAAAAAGATTATCGAACCAACTCTACTTCTCGACAAGCGAAAATGTCTTCATAATATTGAAGCAATGGTGAACAAAGCCAAACGCAGCAACGTAATCTTTCGGCCGCATTTTAAAACCCATCAATCTAGAGAAATCGGTAGGTGGTTCAGAAATTTTGGAGTCGATTGCATTACTGTGTCGTCACTTAAAATGGCCCAGTATTTTGCCGCTGATGGCTGGAAAGATATTAGCGTTGCTTTTCCGGCTAACATTCGAGAAATAGATCGAATTAATGAATTGGCAGGAAAAATCACACTGAATGTACTGGTCGAGTCACCGGTTGTCGTTTCACAATTGAAAAATAAATTGACTGCACCAGTAAATGTTTTTCTGAAAATCGATGTTGGCTATCATCGCACAGGTATTGCTCCAGAAAATTTTAGAGTAATTGACGAAATTTTGTCTGAAATAGAATCTGCGGACTTAATGACCTTCAAGGGATTTCTTACTCATGCCGGACACAGCTATCATGCCAAAAGCAAGGCTGATATCACTAAGATTCACAACAACAGTGTACAGATTTTGAATTGGCTGAAAAATAAATATAAAACCTACCCAGAAGTAATTTTGTCCATTGGCGACACACCGACTTGCAGTATAGTAGACGACCTGACCGGTATAGACGAAATTCGCCCGGGCAATTTTGTATTTTATGATGTGATGCAGTGGAACATTGGTTCCTGCCGACTCGATCAAATAGCAGTGGCAATGGTGTGTCCTGTGGTGGCAAAACATTCCGAAAGAAATGAAATCGTCATTTATGGTGGGGCTGTTCACTTTTCCAAAGAATGCATGTTGACACCGGAAGGAGAAAAATGTTTTGGGCTTTTAGTGGAATTGAATCAAGCCGGCTGGATAATTCCCCAGAAACCAGCTTACCTGAAATCTCTTTCGCAGGAGCATGGAATTTTAAAGGTTAAAGATGATATTTTTGAAAAAATCCATGAGGGTGATTTAGTGTCCATTTTACCTATACATTCCTGTCTCACAGGAAATCTTATGAAATCTTATTTGACCTTGGATGGAGATATTATTAGCAGATTATAGGATAGAAATGAAAAAAATTTTAACAAAAAATGCACCTCAGCCTGCTGGTCACTAC
>CAYYPT010000039.1:0-6533 GCA_964473625.1 uncultured bacterium
TTGGTTAACTTAAACAAAAAGGAGGATGTTACATGTGGGGATTGATTATTGCAATCCTTGGTATTGCTATGGCTGTAATTCTGGCTGGTATTGGATCAGCTGTTGCCGTGGGTTCGGTAGGACAGACTTCTAATGGAATTATGAGCGAAGAACCAGAACTTTTTGGAAGGTTATTGCTTCTAACCGCTCTCCCAGGCACGCAGGGAATCTATGGATTTCTTGTGGGATTCATTGCTGTGATGAGATTGGGTCTTTTAAGCGGAACAGTGCCATCTACACTCACCATTGGGAAAGGCTTTGAGTTTTTTCTTGCCTGTCTTCCCATAGCTCTTGTAGGATTGTTCTCAGCTATCCATCAGGGTAGAGTTTGTGCAACTGGCGCAACAATGACTGCTAAACAGCCGGAGCAGATGGGAAAGGCTCTGATTCTGGGAGTTTTTGTGGAGTTCTATGCTATTTTAGGACTTCTGATTTCTATTCTTTTAATTAACAGCATTCAAGTTTAGGATTGCTTTATGCCTGCAAGTGCTATTATTGAAAAAATTCTTTCCGATGCCAGAAAGGAAGCAGATACTATTCTAACTTCTTTTCGTAAAGAAGTTGAAGCATTGGAAAAGGAAAGAGACCAAGAAATCGAGAAAATAAAGACAGAAGCAGCAAAAGAGGCAGAACTTCGCGCTGAAGAGGTTGTCAAAAGAGAGCTTTCAAGTAAGCAAATGGAAGCAAGAAAATCCCTGCTTGAGTTCAAACAGGAACTTATTGACCGTATATTCGATCTTGCATACGAACAGGTAACTAAATTAAAGAGTGAAGAGTATAAGGATTTTCTAAAAACTCTTTTTCTGAAAACAGTAGAAACAGGAGAGGAGGAAGTAATTATAGGAAAGAAAGATGTAAGACAGATTACTCCTTCTTTTCTCCAAACTGTTAATCGGGAGCTAAAAAAAACAGGCAAGGAAGGGAAACTTCGTTTAGGAGAGCCTTCTTCTGAGATTGATGGTGGTTTTATCCTTCGTAAGGGTAGGAAAGAAACTGATGTAACGCTTTCTGCTCTTTTTGCTTCTGCTCGAGATGAATTAGAAACTGAAGTGGCTGAGATTCTTTTTGGAGAAGAAAAATGACAACTCCTTTTAACAGTCGCTATGGATTTGCTGTGGGGCTTATTCGGGTTCTGGAAAAACGTTTTTTCTCAAAGGCGTTGTTGGACAGGTTGTTGTTTTCAACTTCCCTGGGAGAGGCAGGCCGTATTCTTTCAGAAACAGGTTACGGAAGTGAATTTGCAGATTTGAAAGATGTAAAGCAGGCCGAAAAACTTCTTGAGCAGAAATGGGATGAAACTCTTACTCTTATTTCTAAGTTGACCTGGGAATCTTACTGGATTGATCTTTTTCGGAAACGAATAGATTATCACAACTTAAAAGTCCTTTTTAAAAGTAAATTAACAGAAAAGATTGATTCGGACTTTCTTCGCGAAGGCGGTTTTATACCGATAGATACTCTTGAAAAAGAAGTGCACTCCGGGAAAAAAGAAAGTTCCTTCCCTTTTCTTGACAGGGCAATTAAAAAAGTAAAAGCTATCCTCTCCGATTCTGTAGCCCCGTATCGTATAGACCTTGTTCTTGAAAAATTGGAACAAGAAGAATGGGAATTGGTGTTTGAGGAGCATCCAAATTCTTTTCTCCAGGAGTGGCGTTCACTCGAAGTAGACCTTTTTAACCTGGGTCTTTTTTTAAGGATAAAGTATCTCAATCAGGACGCTACCTTTCTGGATGATGGTTTCATTCATGGGGGAACATTTGAGCGTATTTTCTTACTTCGCTTGTTGGAAGAGCCATGGGAAACTGTCTACAAAGAACTCAGAAGAACGGGTTACAGTGAGATAATATCAAGCAGTGTTCGTGATTTAGAAGATGGATGGGGATTTGTCAGCTGGGAGCGTATGTGTCAGGAAATGAAATGGCATATGCTTCAGCCTGTCAAGCTATACGCTTTTGGGGTGGAAGTTCTATTCGCCTATTTATTTTTTAAAGAAATAGAGCTTTCTGTTGTACGGAAGATCCTGGTGGGAAATGCAAATGGATTAAAAGGGGAAATAATAAAAAAAGGGGTGCCGGATGTTTTCTTCTAAGATTGCGGTTGTAGGTGATTTTGATACTGTCTCCATTTTTAAATCTGTAGGAGTGACGGTATACCCTGTTGATGAAGGAAAAAGTGAGGATGAAGTTGTCGAGCAAGTTTTTCAAGAAGATTATCAGATAATTTTTTTGACAGAAAGACTTGCTGAAAAGTATTCCTCGTTGGTGAACAAGACCGACTCGGAAACATTTCCTATGATTGTATTGATTCCTGATCAGAAGGGAAGTACAGGTCTGGCTTTCAGAAGAATAAGGGAAACAGTAAAAAAAGCTATTGGCGCAGATATATTAAAGTGAGATAAAAAGAGTGTTTCAAATATTTAAAGGAGAAAAATCAGCTTGATGAAGAAGTACGGAAAGATTGTAAAAGTTTCGGGTCCGCTGGTTGTAGCGGAGGGAATGGAAAATGCTCGTATGTACGACGTGGTACGAGTGAGTGAAAAAGAACTTATCGGTGAAATTATTGAGCTTCGAGGTGATAGGGCGTGGATTCAAGTTTATGAAGAAACCGGAGGGTTAGGTCCCGGTGAACCTGTAGTTACAACAGGTCAGCCCCTCAGCGTGGAGTTGGGTCCAGGGCTTCTCGAATCTATATATGATGGTGTTCAGAGACCGCTGGATGTTATTCGTGAGCGTGTGGGCGATTTTATCTCCCGCGGTGTAAATATTCCCGGTCTTGATAAGAAAAAGAAATGGTCCTTTGTGCCAAAAGTTCGTAAAGGCGATAAAGTAGTGCCCGGCGATATTCTGGGTACTGTACAGGAAACTCCTGTGGTGGAACACAGAATTTTGGTTCCTCATGGTGTTGAAGGGACTGTGGAGGAGGTCAAAAAAGGTGAGTTAACTGTTGAAGAGACTGTGGCGGTAATCAAAAACGGGAAAAATCTCTATAAGGTTGCAATGCTTCAACGATGGCCTGTAAGAAAGCCCAGACCTTACAAGAAGAAGATGGTTCCGGTAGCTCCTCTGGTTACAGGGCAGAGGGTAATCGACACTTTTTTCCCTGTTGGTAAAGGCGGAACCGCGTGTGTGCCAGGTCCATTCGGATCGGGGAAAACAGTAATTCAACACCAGCTTGCCAAATGGGCTGATGCTGATATTATCATATATGTTGGTTGTGGTGAGCGTGGGAATGAAATGGCCGATGTGCTGCTAGAATTTCCGGAACTCCTTGACCCACGCTCAGGCGAACCTTTGATGAAACGAACTGTTCTGATTGCAAACACATCGAATATGCCTGTAGCGGCAAGAGAAGCTTCGGTTTACACAGGAATTACAATTGCTGAATATTTTAGAGATATGGGATATTCAGTAGCACTGATGGCAGATTCTACTTCCAGATGGGCTGAAGCCATGCGGGAAATGTCAGGGCGTTTGGAAGAAATGCCTGGTGAAGAAGGATATCCTGCCTATTTGGGTACCAGAATTGCCGAATTTTATGAAAGAGCAGGCAGAATTATATGTAGTGGTTCTGATGATCGAGAAGGATCTTTGACGGTTGTTGGTGCTGTTTCTCCTCCTGGAGGTGATCTTGCTGATCCTGTGGTTCAGGCAACACTCCGTATTGTGAAGGTTTTCTGGAGTCTGGAGGATAAATTAGCCTATCAGAGACATTTCCCTGCCATTAGCTGGTTGAACAGTTATTCTCTTTATCTTACTAATCTTGAACCATACTACAAGGAGAAAATACATCCGGATTTTCCAGATATGCGCAGGGAAGCTATGCGTATTCTTCAACAGGAAGCCGATCTTCAAGAAATTGTAAAATTAGTCGGTGTTGATGCTCTTTCAACATCCGATAGATTGGTTTTAGAGACTGCTCGGTCTATTCGAGAAGATTTTCTACATCAGAATGCTTTTCATGAAGTAGATACATATGCATTAATAGAAAAACAGTATCTTATGTTAAAGGTAATCCTTGAATTTTACACTTTGTCTAAAGAGGCTCTGGAGAAGGGAGCGCCATTTGAAAAAATTGTTTCATTACCTGTACGAGAAGAAATTGCCAGAGTGAGGTATCTTCCGGAAAAAGAGCTGGATAAAATAGAAGAAGTGAGAAAGAGAATGTCGGAGCAAATAGAAAAGCTTGTTAAGGAGGAAAAAGTTCATGCGTAAGGCGTATTTAACAATTCGTGAAATAACAGGTCCACTTGTGTTAGTAGAAGAAGTAGAAGGTGTAAAATATGAAGAATTAGTGGAGCTTGAACTTCCGACAGGCGAATTACGCCAGGGCCGTGTGCTTGAAGTTAATGAAGACAAAGCTCTAATTCAGCTCTTTGAAGAAGCTACTGGAGTCGATGTTTACAAGAGTAAAGTCAGGTTTTTAGGCAGAGGACTTCAACTGGGAGTTTCTCATGATATTCTTGGTCGTGTGTTTGATGGCCTTGGTCGACCAATAGATGAAGGGCCAAAAATCCTTCCGGATAAAAAGTTAGATATTAATGGGAGTCCTATTAATCCTTATGCAAGGGCCTATCCGTCAGAATTTATTCAGACAGGACTTTCTGCTATTGATGGATTAAATACTCTTGTGCGGGGGCAAAAACTACCAATCTTTTCTGGCTCAGGTCTTCCCCATAATCAGGTAGCCGCTCAGATTGCCAGACAGGCTAAGGTGCTGGGCAAAGAAGAGAAATTTGCAGTTGTTTTTGGGGCAATGGGTATTACTTTTGAGGAGTCAGAATTCTTTATTCAAGGATTCAGAGAAACAGGGGCTATTGACCGTTCTGTTCTTTTTATAAATCTAGCCGATGACCCTGCCATTGAAAGAATCGCTACGCCAAGAATGGCTTTAACCGCAGCGGAATATTTAGCTTTTGATCTGGATATGCATGTTCTGGTTATTCTGACAGATATGACTAATTACTGTGAAGCTCTTAGAGAAGTATCTGCAGCAAGGAAAGAAATTCCCGGAAGACGAGGTTATCCAGGATACCTCTATACAGATCTTTCTTCCATTTATGAACGAGCAGGCAGAATCAAAGGAAAAAAGGGCTCAATAACACAGATTCCAATTCTTACAATGCCTGAAGATGATAAAACTCATCCAATCCCTGACCTTACTGGTTACATTACAGAAGGCCAGATTATTCTTTCCAGGCAGCTTTATAAAAAAGGAATTCGTCCGCCTATTGATGTGTTGCCCTCTCGTTCCCGACTGAAAGATAAAGGTATTGGAAAAGGGAAAACCCGGGAGGATCATTCAGACTTATTCAATCAACTTTTTGCTGCTTATGCTAGAGGAAAAGAAGTTCAGGAACTGGCAGTGATTCTCGGTGAAGCTGCTCTCACAGAGATAGATCGGGTTTACTATGATTTTGCTGATGAATTTGAACGGCGGTACGTGAGCCAGGGAGAGTATGAAAACAGGCCAATCGAGAAAACGCTTGATCTGGGATGGGAACTTCTTTCAGTCTTCCCAACAGTTGAGTTGAAACGTATTCGGCCTGAATGGATGGAGAAATACTTTAAAAAGTTCCAGAAGAAAAAAGAAGAGCCTGTTAGTGCATAAAGGCATTAAATTTGCAATATTTTCTATTTTGGTTTATTCATAGAAAAATGTGATTGAATTTTGAACACTTTATAGAAGGGAAATGGTCAAATAGATGGAATTTGCTACCAGTGCTACTAGAATGGAACTTCTTCGTTTGAAGAGGCGTCTTGTGCTTGCTCATCGGGGGCATAAGCTTTTAAAAGATAAGCAAGACGAGCTTATGCGTCAATTCCTGGATCTGGTAGATTCTATTCGGAAATTACGGGAAGAAATTGAAGCAAAATTTCAAGAGAGCCTGCGATTTTTTTTGTACAGCAGGATGGAAATACCGAGAACCTCGCTGAAAGAAGCATTAATGATTCCGAATAAAAAGATAGATATAGAGATTGGGAAAAAACAGGTATTAAATCTTCAAGTACCTGTCATTAAAAGTAATATTGAAGACAAAGCTCGGAGCTACGGTTTTGGCAATACTTCCGGGAATCTGGATCTTGCTCTTCTGAATTTTAAGAATCTTTTTCCTAAATTTCTGGAACTGGCTCAGGCTGAAAAGACTCTGCGCCTTGTTGGAGATGAAATTGAAAAAACTCGCCGAAGGGTTAATGCGTTAGAATATGTTCTTATTCCCGGGTTAGAAGAAACCCGGCGTTACATTGAGGTAAAACTAAGCGAGATGGAAAGGGGCAATTTGACGCGACTGATGAAAGTTAAGGATATTATAAGGGGGGAGAATAAGTAATTGAACCTTTCCACAAAGAGGCTTTACAATTCTGTGCTGTGGTTTATAGAAAAGACAACCAAACTCATTTGTCGGGACTTACTTTGACAAAATGGCATTGTTTATCCCACACGGTTTGTAACCGTGTGTAAAGACAAAGTATTGTTAAAACACAGTCAGAGACTGT
>CAYYPT010000039.1:6633-16978 GCA_964473625.1 uncultured bacterium
TGGAAAAAGGCCAACAGTATTACCTTAAATTGAAAAATGAAGATTTTATGCGGGCTATGCTTCCGAAGGAAGAGTTTCTTTTGGGAATAGTGCAGAATGTGACAGAGGAAATACGCGCTCGCGAATCAGAAGGCGAGGATCTTTCTGACCTGGGAATTGAAAAGATCGTATCTCCTGAAGAAAAAATTACAGATGAATATGTTCAGGAATTCCAGAAAATCGGGCGATTGATCGATGAAATTTCCCGGCTGGAGCGAAAAGCAAAGGAAAAGGTAAATTTGAGGGTTTTAAGAGCTCTTTCAGATTTAAAAGAACACGTTCGGGAGATTATTGAAGGAACAGATTCTACTAATGTTTTAGAATCTTCTATTAAAGATTTACAGAGTAAAGTGAGTACAAAGAGCAATATTGCGGTTCCAAAAAATGAGAATCAAAGCAATACTTCAGTGGATTCTGTAGGGAATGATAAGTTTGTCAATATTTTTGAACAGTGGAAATATAATAGGATTCTGGATTATAAATTAAAGTTAACTGAATACGAATTTCTTAGAACAAAATTGCTAAAAACCGCTACTCCTTTTCAGGAAAGACGGATGCTTAAAAGAGATTTGAAAAGAGCTCTGGAAAGTTATTCCAACGGAGATTTTCTATTATCCCGTCTCCAGCTTCACGATATACTCAATACCTACACTCGTTATAGACTTTTTGATGATGTGCTTTATTATTACAGTGAATCTTGTTATGGATTGAACTATCTTGATGAAGCTCTGAAAGGATATCAACGTCTCATCACCACGTATCCTGAATCTCCTTTTTCTGCCAGAGCGTTGGTGAAGATTATCTATATTAAATATATCTACGGAGAATTTGATAAACTTTCAAGTCTTTATCAGCAATTACTACTTCATAAAGCGAATCTGGATTCTAAATACTTTGGGACAGTTTCCTACCTTGTTGGATATGCTTATTTCAAGGCAGGGGATTATAACAATGCTCTGATTGCACTTGCAAATGTTCCACCAGCGACCACTTATTTCTTCCCTGCACTTTATCTTTCGGCAGCCTGCTATTCCAATATGGGTCAGGATGACTCGGCAATTTCAATTTACCAGAGATTAGTTAATACAAAGAACAAGGGAGGGAAAGACCCTGTTCTGGCACAACTCCAAAACAATGCTCTTCTTAAATTGGGACTGATTTATTACGAGCGGGGAGAAAACCAGAAAGCTACATTGTTTTTTAATAGTGTGTCAAGCAATTCCAAATATTACGATTTAAGCATGCTTGCAAAAGCCTGGAGTGCCTATCGGGCAGGGAAACCAGGGGAAGCTTTGAAGAATGTGGAGTGGGTACTGCATAATTCTTTGATTTCTAGCTATACCTATGAGGCAAAAGTTTTAGCTGCTAGTTCCAAAGAGCTCCTGGGACATCCTGAAGAGGCAATTAAGGATTTAAAAGATGTTTATCGGATAGGCACTCGGGCAGAACAACTGGAGAAATATCCATCTAATGGTTCTTCATTGTTACAGGCTCTTCAAAGTACTGAAAGTCAGATAGTTCTTACCGATAGAGATAAAGAGAAATTTGCAGAGATAAGAAAGATCAGTCATTTTCTTAGGGGTGAAACTGCGAAAGAATCCCAAGCAAAGAAAACATTAACGGAAAAGATAAACACCCTTGATAAATTAGAGAGACAAGCTAAGGATAATAAGAATAAAAGCTTGCTTAAAAATATTCGGCAGCTTCGAAGCGACTTGATACAAACACTTCAAGAGCAAACAGGTAGGTTTTCTAATGTTTCCCAAAATCTTGAAGGGGATCCTCTTGTCCGCCGGATGGGGATGACAGAATACTTGAGATATATATTTCGTTCTCTTCTTCTGGAAACAGTTCGAGAAAAAAAACAAACACAAAAAGATATTGAAGAGGCTGAACGTTTGCTTAGGGAGGCTAGGAAACAGAATAAATTTGACCTGCTCATCCGGATGGAAATAAAGAAAGAAGAATTAGAGGATTACTATGGGAAATTGAATCAATACGAAGTGTGGCTTCGCGAGAATTTTCCCCAGGATTTTCGGGTGGAGTTAAATAGGTGGGCCACATTCAGTGGATATGGAATAAGCAACATTAATTTTTCTAGAATCAAGCAATGCGATCAACGTATTGCTAAAATATCTCAAACTATTGATGCGCTGGATCGCGTATTTAAGGCAAAGAAAAAAGACTTAGATAACCGTATTCAGGGTTTGCTTAACGATGTGGCTACGATTGAAGAACAGATGCGCAGGGAAGCGGAAAAAAGACAGCAAAGGGAAAAGGAACATTTTTTCAAGACAAGATATTTTGAGAAAGAAAAACGCGAACCCCCTGGAAAGCTTAACGAAAAGCCTGAGATAAAGAATAAGGCAGGAAAGTGAGACAGATGAAACTTTGTTTCCTTGGTTTGTTTGGTTTATATGTTGGACTGTTATCGTCCAGTATTGCCCAGGAAACTTCTGCATCAAAAGACTCTACTTTCTGGTTGCTTTCGCTCCCTGAGCTTCAGAGTTACAAATCTTATTATATTCAGGAGCTGGAAGCACTTCAGGAAGAGAAGCAGAATCTCATACAGAGAGGAATTGAGGATGGTGAACGCCTTCTCCGAATGAGACCCGATGCTAAAATGGTTGACGAAGTGCTTATCAGATTGGCTGATCTTTATTACTATAAAGAAAAAGAAGACTATCTTAATCGAATGAAATTATATGATGAAAAACTTACTCAATATGAGCAGGGTAAATTGAGTGAACCTCCGGAAGAACCTCGTCCTGATTACCATAAATCCATGGAAATTTACCAAAGGATTATAGATGAATTTCCTCAGAGTAAATTAGTAGATGATGCTATTTACAATAAAGCTTTTTTGTTTGAAGAAATGGGGGAAAACAAAAAAGCCAATCAAGTTTATCTCTATCTCATAGATGCTTATCCACAGAGCAAATATGTACCAGAAGCGTACATGAGGTTAGGAGAATATTATTTTAACCCTCCGGTAAATGATCTTACAAAAGCAATAGAATTTTATAAAAAGGTTTTGCAGTATAAGGATAGTCCTCGTTATGACGAAGCTTTATATAAGTTAGGCTGGAGTTATTATAGATTGAGTAAATATCCCGAAGCTATCAGTTATTATACTACGCTGGTGGAAGATTCCCGTGCTGTGGAAAAATATAATCCTGCTGGATTTGCAAGCAGGATAGATCTGAGAAGTGAAGCTATTGAATATATAGCTATAAGTTTTATTGATTTTGGAGGGCCTTCTAAGGCGAAAAAATACATAGAAAAGATTGGAAATCCTGAATGGGGGAAAGATGTCCTTAGGAAATTGGGCGATATCTATATGAAAGAAAAGGAAGACTACAAAAATAGTATTGCTGCATATAAGGCATTTTTAGCTATTGCTTCTTCTTCGCCAGAGGCTCCAATTGTTCAGAAGAAAATTGCTGAATGTTACACTGCGCTAAACGATGAACAGGAGGCATTTAACGTTCGCCAGCGGCTTTTTATGGATTACAAGGCAGGTGGGGCATGGTGGAATAAAATAGAAGATGAAAAGGCTAGATTAAAAGCTTACCGATTAGCTGAGCAGGCGCTCAGAGAAAACATTAATAGCGTTATGAAAAGGGCTGAAGAGCTTTCCAGTGATTCGCTTTATCGTAAGGCTGTAGAATTAGGGAGGACCTACTTAAAATCTTTTCCCGAAGATCTCTATGCCTATATGATCAGATGGAATATCGCTTTGATTTTAGATACAAAGCTTCATCTCTATAAACAGGCTCTTCAGGAATATCTTACTATAAGTTTAGTATATGCCGGAGATAAGTACAAAAAATTTGCTCGTGAAAAAGGATTGTCTTCTATCAAGGATGCGGCCGAAAATGCCATTGTGGTTGCTGATTCTCTTGTGGCAATAGAGCGGCGGAAGTTAAAGAAGTTATCAAAGGTAAACATAGCATCTTTAAAGGGGAAAAAGCCTGTACCTTTAACAACGGCTGAAGGTTGGCTTGCCATGACGTACGATAATTACATAAAGCTTTTCCCTTTTGATAAGAATACAGCCACAGTTCTTGCAAATGCTGGCGCTCTTTATTATACTCACAATAAATTCGCAGAAGCGTTGAAGTATTTTAAAACCCTTGTAAAATATTTCCCAAAAAGTAAACAGATTCAGAATGTTAGGTACTCGATTTTAGAAAGCTATTTTGGAGCACAGGATTATGACAGTGCTGAAATATTAGCCAAAAAAATTATTGAAGGAAATGCACCAAAAGAAATTAAGGAAAAAGCCGAAAGACGGTTGGGAGAATCTATTTTCTTTAAAGCTCAAGCCTTATCCGAGGCTGGTAAGCCTTCTCTGGCTGGAGATGAGTTTTACCGAATGGCTTTGGAAGTTCCATCACTTGATTTTGCTGATAGAGCGCTTTTCAACGCAGGAAGAGAATATGAAAAGGCTCATAGTTATGATAATGCTATTCGGGCATATGAGTTGTTATGGGTTTCATACGGCGGATCTTCTTATTTGCTGGATGCTTTAAACAATCTTGCCTTTGACTATGGAGAAGTAAAAAAATACGAAAAGGGAGCCGAAGTATACGAAACTTTATCTAATCTCTTGAAAGAAAAAGAAAAGGCAAAAGATGCTCTCTATAATGCCTGTATTTTTTATGAAAAGGCCGAGAATTGGCAGAAAGCTATAGAAACCAGTACGGCTTACGCTAATCATTATCCCGAGGCAAAAGATGCTCCGGTTATTTACTTTAAAGTAGGTACTTATTATCATAGAATAAATAACCCTGAATCTGCAGTAAAAATATACTCGGATTTTACTGAACGTTTTCCAGATTCTCCTCTTGGGGTTGAGGCCTATTTTAAAATAGGAAAATATTATTTAGATAGAGATTCCCTGGCAGAGGCAGAAAAAGCTTTTTATAAGGCTTTTTCTTTAAGTAATGTTCTTAAAAGTAAAGGTTTAGATGAGAACAGTTATTATGCATCAGAGGGACTTTATTTTGCCACCAAACTTCTCCATGATCGTTTTAAAAAAATATCCTTTACCCTGCCAGAAGAAAATTTGAACCGTGCTGTTGCTCAAAAACAGACTTTGCTCCGGCAGCTTGTAGACCAATACACAAAGATAATTTCTTACAAGACTCAACGTTTGCCAGAGTGTGTTTATCGTATTGGTGAGGCATACGAAGATTTTGCTCAAGCCTGGGCACACCAGGAAATTCCGGATGTGGATCCAACTACCAGAGCTGTTAAGGAAAAAAATATTAGTGAACGTACCACCAAAATATACAATCATGCCCTATCAGCATACAAGAAAGCTGTTGAGGTTTTAGAAAGAATCGGAGGGCAGACAATTTCTCAGCCAGATAGCAATGTATCTTCACAGAGTGATACTCTGGTTTCCATAACTAAGGATTGGCTTGAAAAGGCCAGAGAAAAAGTTTCGGAAACACTTTATAAGATGGCTGAAATTAATACTCATTCTATAGATCAATTGCTCAGTGCGCCAATCCCTGCCGATCTTACAGATATAGCTCGTTTAGAATATCAGAGTCAGGTGTTAATTAAGGCCATAAGACCTCTTGTGGATATAGTTGTAGAAGCTCACATTCGAAACTTAAAAACAGCTGATAGCTTGAATATAGAAAATAAATGGACAGAGGCTTCCAGAGCAAAAATTATTTCCTCGCTTAGCTTGTTAAGTAAAAAATATGAAGATCTTTCTTTCGAGGCGGTAAAAGAATATAAGCAAGCAGTCTCGCTTTATAAAAAGATGACTATTGATGAAAACCAGGAACCATCGGAAAGTTTTGTTACTAACATGGCCAATTTTCTTGATCTTTCTAAATCTTTTTCTCAGGCTGTTATTGCTTTTACAAAAAACGGTGTAGAAAAAGCAAGGGAAAGCGGCATCAAACCATCCAAGATTACAAGCATGGAAGAGGATATGGTCCGTTTTGCCCTTCAAATGGCAGATTCTCTGGAAAGTCTCATTGCCAGTGGGACAATAAATCAGAAGAAAGCTGAGGAGCTCTTTCAGAAAGCAAACGATCCTATGTATGAAGATATACTTTCTGTATTTGAAGACAATGTCTTTTTTCTCAACGAGAATTTGAAAACTATTTTAGAAACAGCTTACAATATAAATAATAAGTTTGAGATACCAGCCCCCTCGGGAGAATGGCTTGCTGTACGTTTAATAAAATTGTATCCTGCTATTTATGCTAAAAAGTTTAATATTTTGTTAGAAAAACTTGTTGTTCCTGCTGATACAACGTGGTGGTATAGTTCTCTTTATCAGCAGGCATGGCGGGATTCCAGTTTTGATATGAAGGGATGGTTGCATCCACAGGCAGGTATTGATTCTGGTTTTGTATTAATGGATAATACTTCTTTTCAAAAGTCTGGAATTGGTGTTAAGAATAGTAATTTTTTCTATGTTCGTAAGGAAATAAATATCCCTGGTATTCCTATTTCGGCAAAGGCTATTTTTCAGGTTGATCCACCTGACAGCATTTTTATTAACAACAAAGATTTGATTCCAAACTTTGGCGCAAAAATGCCGATTTTATTAACATCGTTTTTCCATAGAGGAAAGAATCTTTTTGCCGGTGTGTGGCGTAAAAAAGATAAAGTTTCTGTGAGTGGTATAATTACAATTAAATACATTTCCAGAGAAGCTTTGCACAGAAATGAGGTAAAGATAGAATGAAAATAGCTCTTGTATGTTCTATCATCATAATATGTGTATTTGCTCTATTTTATAATACACACGCACAAACCGTTATTCCAGATACTGCAAAACATAAGTTGGGAACGAAAGTAGCAAAGAAAGATTCCTTAGCAGAGGATGAATTAGTGCTGGAGCCTATAGAGATTAAAGGGAAAATAGAGAAACCAGGAGTAATTATTATGCCAAAAAGGGTAGAACCAGAATTGGGCAAGATGGAATTGGAGAGAAGCTTTCAACGAGAGTTAAAACATGGAGTCGGAGAAATACCAAAACCAGATAAAGCATTACAGCAGGTTGACCAAATAAAAAGTATCAAGAAAACAATTGAAAGAAAGCGAAAATAATCTTATATTCTTATGAGAAAAAGTTTCCAACGGAGGTAGTTTATGTCTGAATTATGGCACAGTTTTAGTCCAGGTTGGAGTGGTTGGCTCTTTATGTGGACATTGTTGGTAGTGGCAGCTTTTATGATTGCCATTGCTATTGAAAGAACTCATTATCTTTATGTGAAGTCTAGTATCGATGCTCCTAAATTCATGGCCCAGATAAGAAAATGGGTGATGGCTAAAGATTATAAGCGGGCGATTGCTCTCTGTAGAAGATTTCAGGAAAAAGCCCTTCCTCAGATTGTTCTTCTTGGGTTGTTAAAGGCTGGTAAAACCGACGTCCCAAGTTTTCGTTCTGTGCAAAATGCTGTGGATGAAGGAACGCTGGAGATTATCCCGAAACTCGAAGCACGCACAAATTATCTTGCTATGATTGGTAATATTGCCACTCTTATTGGACTTATGGGAACGATTTATGGCCTTATTATTGCTTTTCGTTCTGTATCAGCTCCCGGAATAGATGCAGCGGAAAAATCCCGTCTTCTGGCGCATGGTATTTCTGTTGCTATGAATACGACTCTTGCCGGTCTTTCTATAGCCATCCCGTCTATTTTCTTTTATACTATTCTTCACAATAAAACAACAAAGATTATCGATGAAATAGACGAACACACAGTTAAACTTATTAATCTTATTGCTCCTGAGGAATAGAATAATATGGCTTATCGTCCTTCCAAAAAGCTCAAGCATGGTTATGAATGGGTACATACCAACATAACCCCTATGATGAATTTGATGGTTGTTCTCATACCTCTTCTTTTAACATCAGCAGAGTTTGTTAAATTGGGAGTTATTGAGCTTAATCTCCCACCCGCTGCTGTAGGGCCAGAGGCAAAAACATTGTCAAAACTTCCTCAAGAAGAACGCAAGAAGTTAGATTTAGCTGTAACCATCACTGATAAAGGTTTCTTTATTTCCAGTTCGTTGGCTGTGTTAAGTGGGGCAAAAAAGGGGGAACCTTCGGTACCCCTTGTAAATGGAAAATATGATTTCAAAATGCTTTCTATGGAACTTTACGAAATTAAAAAGAAAGCAGAAAATAAATTCCCGGATACTAATAAAATTATCTTAATGGCTGAGCCAGATATAAATTATCAAACAGTGGTTAGTACAATGGATGCTGCCAGATCTGTAAAAATTGACGGGAAAACTGTTGTGTTGTTTCCAGAAGTTTCTCTTAGTGCAGGGGTGTTTTGACAAAAAGCACAACTGGCTGAAGTTGTAGGTAGAAATATAAATTTAGAATTATGTTACAGCAAAGTTTTTCCCTGAGCAAAAACGATGAATTCAAGATGCTGACTGCTAAGAATGAAAGGTAGGATATGACTTTTATCCCGTCTCATAGGAAAAGACACAGAAGAGATTCAGAAGAAGTGCGACTTCAGCTCACTTCCATGATGGATATGTTTACCATTCTTTTGGTCTTTTTATTAAAAACCTATTCTACCCACGGGCAACTTATTAATCCATCTCGTGATCTTACGTTACCCACTTCTACAATCCAGCGTGAACCAGAGTTAGGATTAGATGTTACTGTTTCTTCCGATTGGATACTGGTAAATGGTAAACCTGTGGAACGCACTAAAAATATTAAATTTCAGGAAGGGTATATTATTCCTAAGTTAAAGGATAAGCTTACTCGTTACTCTAAGGAAGCGGAAAAAATGGAAGAAACTTACGGAATAAAGTTTTCAGGGAAGGTAACTATTCAGGGCGATAAAAATTTACCTTATAAATTGTTGATAAAAGTTATGGCTACCTGCGGTCAGTCAGATTATCCGAACATGAGGCTTGTTGTTTATAGAAAAGGCGAATGATGGGAATACTTACAGCAAAAGAATCGGATTCATTACAGGAAAGAATCAATAAAGAATTTGAAAAACCTTTTTTCCGGGATTGGGATAAGCGGTTCTTGGCGGCCTTTTTTTTGTCTCTTCTTGTTGAAGTTATAATTGTTACTATTATGGCTCAGCGACCAGTTTCAGAGTATAGTGAAAAGGATATTGGCAAAATTCAAGAACAGTTTGCTAGTTTTGTTCTTGGTAAAATACCTAAAGAGAAAAAAACTGTTATTGCTTCTTCCCAGAAGGAAGCTTTGCCTCCGGGGAAGACTGAGAATGAAAGTGAAAAGAAAGGAAAAGGTGGAGGGGGGAAGGGTTCTGCCAGAGGCAAAATGATGTCGTCTGAAAGCCGTCTAGCAGCAAGGATGAGCTCTGCAGAGGCACGGCGCAAGTCACGGGAAGCGATTTCTAGAGAAGTAAGCAATAGAGGACTTTTAGCTTTGTTGACAGGTACTGGAACTGCTGCCAAAGGAGAGGCTGTCTCTACACTTTTTACGGAAGCTGGTAGTGGGAAGGGTGTGAATGAGGATCTGGATCGTGTACTTTCTTCTGTAAATGGATTAAAAACTCAGGGAAAATCAGGTCTGGGATTAGACGGGACGGGTGGAGGTAATGTGCGGGGGGGGAGATCTGGTAAGAAAGCGAGTATAAATGATCTTGTTTCGGACCTGAGTGATGCTAGTTCCCAATCTCTTTCCAGAAAAGGACAGCTTAAATTCGAAACTCCGGCCGAAGTTGTGGGAAGAGGTCGAAGAAGTGTATATCGAAGCCCAGAAGCTATTCAGGAAGTACTTTTGTCCCATGTCCCGGCAATAAGATATTGTTATGAGAGAGAACTTAAGCGTAATCCCACACTTAAGGGTAAGCTTGTTGTGCGTATCACAGTTGGACCAGACGGTAGAGTTAAAAATGCCAGTATTCTTTCTTCTACATTAAATAATGATAGTGTAGAAAGATGTATTTTAACACGTATTCGTTTGTGGAGGGATTTCAAGCCAATAGATCCCAGTGAAGGGGATGTTACTTTCCGTCAGACTTATACATTTGGGTATTAAGCAGATGAAAAAGTATTGAAGATATTTCATTATCTCCAGAAATACACAAAGCTTTAATAAAGTTAAAGAGTAAAATTCTCGCCATGTTTGATATTTAGTCTTTAATTTTGTACGGTTCGATTGCAAGGAAGGAAACTGATAACGAATCAGACATTAATTTGCTTATTATAACCAAACATATTTTAACCCGTTTTTCAACGTCATAAAATTACAGATATGGTTTTTGGTATTAATTTACGTTATGGAACGAATTTTAGTACCTTGGTTGTTGATCTTAATTTA
>CAYYPT010000040.1:0-16605 GCA_964473625.1 uncultured bacterium
TCTTCACTGCCGTTTCAAGTTGTGGATCTTTACCCATAGCTTTGCACTCTGGGCCATTTTGCACAATAATATCTGGAATTGCTGGTCCGTACTCCATGTTTTTGTCAGTTGCCTTAACGTACCATGCCCGGAAAGGTAGTCTTGCAAAAGAGCCGTCTATCAAGCGTTTTCCTCCGGTTGAAATAACAGCTCCAAAAGTGGGTTCTCCAACAAGAGTTCCTATACCAAGAGTTTTGTAGGCATGGGAAAATATTTCTGCATTGGAATAGCTCGACTCATTACAGATTGCTATTGATGGTTTCATCCATGGGAAGAAGGGAAGTCTCTCTGCATAAGGATAGTAATCCCTGAACTTTTTATGTTCCTTCTGGAGATTCTTTGCAGCACCCCTGGGGATAGTATAAGCATGCTGTTTGACATTTAAGACTGCCATAAGATAATCAGTTGTCCAACCGCCTCCATTATATCTCACATCAATAACAATGCCTTCTTTACCGGATGCGGCCGCAGTGAAATCTCGTTCAAATCGTTCAAAGCTCGGCATGTTCATGCCTTGAATATGAAGATATCCTAATCTGCCGTTTGAGAGTTTATCGGTTAACGCACGTTTTTTCTTTACCCATTCGTTATATAATTCAGAGCGAATACTTTGAACAGGCCGAATTGTAACTTCTCTCTTCTTCCCATTTTTATCAATAACTGACAACAGGATTTTTTCGCCAGCGGTGTTGATAAAGAGAGAATAGAAGTTTACATCTTTTGTTGTGGAGTGTCCGTTTACTTCCGTAATCAGATCCCCTTTAAAAAGCTTGCTTACTGTTTTATCTGCAGGTGAGTTCGGTATCACACGTACAACACGAACGCCCTTTTCTTCGGGAGTAATCTCAACACCAAGAAGACCAGTAATCTCCTTCTGGATTTGGCCCTGATCTTTCCCGTACATTCCCATATGACTGGCGTCAAGCTGGCCAAGCATGATATTGAAAACGTCCCTGAAATCGTGTTGTGTTGATGCTGCCATTGCCCATGGTTTGTACTTCTTTTTAAGAGCGGTCCAATTTCTGCCGTGAAAGTTCGGGTCATAGAATCCATTGTTCAGTGTGCGCCAGGCTTCTTCAAATATCTGTTCCCTTTCTGCTCTGTGGTCTATATCCATTTTGGCAAGGAAGGGTAAACCTTCGGTTTTTCCCTTTCCTTCTTGAAGTCGGTTTAGTCTGCCCTTTGAAAGCATGTAAAGATATTTTCCCTGGTGGTCAAAAGAAAGGTGCGACGGGTTCTGTCCGCCTTTTGTTATCTGTTTCAGCTTTTTGCCGTCCCAGTTTACTGAGAAAAGATCGCGCCCCTTTCCTGTCGGGTTCGGTGCAGTAAAATAGAATGTTTTGCCATCTTTTGAAATCGCAATATCATATTCATCACCAGGAAGAGAAGTGACCTGAACAAGTCGTTCGTGGATATCTTTAAAATCAATTTTCACCTGCGGAATTTTTTCTTTCTTTTTTTCTTTTTTCTTACTGGTTTTTGCACTCTCCTCTTCTTCTTTCCAATCTTGGGCTGTTTTTTCCCAGTCCCGCTTCTCAAGCCATACAAACCAGATATCATTGTTCATGTTGTTTCTAAGTGAATAAAAAGCAAGTTTTTTACCGTCTGGGCTCCATACTGGTCCAAAATCCCCCCTGGGATGCATGCTGATATTTACCGGCTTCATTGAGTTGTCAGCTGCGTGGATAAATATTTCTTTGTTAAAATCCAGATCATCCAGAGAGTATGCCAGCCACTTGCTGTCAGGACTCCAGGTGATAGATCCTGGTGTTGCCCATCCATTGAGCAAGATTGTCTCATTCTTTAGTTTTTTACCTTCTACTATATCAGCAACAATTAGCTTGCCTCTTCCTCTTAAAAAGGCAAGTTTTTTCCCATCAGGTGAAGCTACAAGAGAAGATTCGTCTTCTTTTGTTTTTGTGAGTCTGGTAATTTTTCTTTTTAAGGTTTTCATTAGATCAGTTTGTCCAGTGTCAGCTGATTCAACCAGAAAAATATCGTACTGCCCGTTTCTATCGGAAACAAACACAAGAGTTGTATCATTTAACCACGCAGGAGACTGATCTCTCCACGGCGAATTGCTTATATTGACTGTTCGTTTTATCTCTTTATTATTCTCAGTAATGAATATTTCTCCATGAATTACAAGTGCAGTGTATTTCCCGTTTGGAGAAACTGCGTAATCCGTTACTTTGTCTGTAAAGTTTTTATGCTCAACCGGATCAAATCTGTAATCAGTCTTGATGTTTAAAGGAATCAACTGTACATTACTTCCGTTCAAATCGGCTGTATATATCCCTGTTTTTCTTTCAAAAACAATAACATTCTTTTTAGTGTTGATATCAAAGTACCTGATACCGTCATCAATGAAATGAGTTATTTGTTGTGAAGGACCGATCTTACCGTTCTCTTTGATTGAAACTTTGAATATGTTATACCTGCCAGAAGAAGCACTCAAATAAAACAAAGTTCGTTTATCGCCCCACCGGGGATAGATTTCCTGCGATTCGATATTAGTCACCCGTATATAGGATGAATTTTCCATGTCAAACAGCCACACGTCCTTGTTAGCAGGTCCTCTATACTGTTCCCGTGTAATTCTGCAGCTTCCTCGTACAAAAGCGATAAACCGTCCGTCAGGAGATACTGTAGCCATGGAACCAAGAGCATCTAAAATTCTTTTGGGAGTTCCTCCTGATTTTTTTACCGCATGAATTTCACTGTCCCACTCGATCTGTCTGTAATTTCTTACTGTAGAAAAGAGAATGCCGATTTTGGGATTCCAATCAGTGACAATATCATTTGCAGAGTGGTATGTCAGTCTTTTAGATTCGCCACCATTTGCCGGGATTACGTAAACATCGCTATTGCCAAACCTATTGCTTGAAAAAGCAATAAAACTTCCATCGCTATTCCAGTGGGGGACAAAATCATATGCTCTGTGAACTGTAAGTCTTTTTGGATTGGTGCCGTCAATATTAACAGTCCAGATATCGCCCTGGTAGGAGAACGCAATTTTGTCTCCATTCGGGTTAAGTGATGGGTAACGGGCAAGAGTTACGTTATTGTCCTGAGCAGCGTGAAGAAACAGTGCACCATGGACAACAAGGGCAAAAACCAACAGTTTGAGATGTTTCATTGAAGTTTCCTCCCTCTATTTGAAGTTTTCTTTTATTAGTTATTTTGAGATACTAATTTTTAGGAAAATGCATTTGAGGTTTATATTTTTGAAGAGCGAAGTTCGTCAAAAGATTACACGACTCCGCTTTTTTCTATATTCTAAATTTCTTCCCGGACCCCTGTGAATGTCACATGTATCAGTAGGTGCCATTTCTTTTGTGAAGACTTCGTTCCATACTTTAGGGCAAGAATCTGTTGCAATTTTTTTAGACTCACTGCATATTTTTAATCTTACTATTCCAGGAGGTTGTGTGAAATCCACCAGTGGAAGTCTTAGAGTGTCGTAAACCATGCGCATAAAAGGGGCCCATATTGGCAGGGCTGTTGCTGCACCAGTTTGTTTGTCTCCAAGACTCATAGTCGGATCATCAAATCCGACCCAGACGCCTGCTGTTATTTGGGGAGTAAACCCTATGAACCATGCATCGGTAAAATCGTTTGTGGTGCCTGTTTTCCCTCCTGCAGGGCGGTAGAAATGATATACGCTTCTTGCTGCCTGACCAGTTCCTTTATTAATTACTGTCCGCAGCATGTCTGTCATAATATACGCTGTTTCCTCGCTGATTACTTCGTGTCGTTTGGGGATAGTTTGTTCTAAAATATTTCCGTTTTTGTCTTCCACTCTGAGAATTGCAGTAGGTTCTACCCGAACTCCTTTATTGGCAAAAACACTGAAAGCCGAAGTTAGTTCTATAGGAATCACCACATCTGATCCCAGAGCAACTGCATCGTAAGGATGGATTGTTGTTGTGAGCCCAAATTGTTTGGCGTAGGCAACAACCTTTTTGGGAGGAACAAGTTCCTGTACTAATCTCACGGTTACAAGGTTTAGAGAACGTCTTAAAGCTTCTCTCAGCGTAGTTGGTCCTCCCGTGCTGTGGTCGTAATTTTGTGGACTCCATCTTGTTCCATCAGGCATTATAAGTACAACAGGCTGGTTAAGCAATTGTGTGTCAGGAGGGTAGCCGTTATCAATGGCGGTTGTATAAACAATAGGTTTGAAGGCTGACCCTGGCTGTCGTTTTGCCTGAACAGCTCTGTTGAATTTTGAGGCATTGAAATCTCGGCCGCCGATCATTGCTAAGATATGTCCGTTATTTGGGTCCAGGGCTACCAGTGCTACCTGAGGGATAGCCTTGAGTTTAAACAAAGAGTCGACAAGGGCAGAATCAGAGAGAAAAGCATGAATTTGTTTTGGTGTTTTCAGCGGTGGATTAAACCAGTTTGTGAAACTTTGATTTTTTAATATCCTATGTCGTATTTTTCTGTCCAGAACTGGCATAAAAGCCTTGACTGCACTGTCAGCACAAACCTGAACACGTGTATCCAGAGTTGTATAGATAGAAAGACCGTCTGTGTAGAGACGAAGACCATATTTTTTTTCCATTAACTGACGAACGTATTCGCAGAAGTAGGGAGCGATTGTTTTACTCTCTTCGCTTTTTGCAACTATACCAAGCCCCAGACGACCCAGAGAATCGGCTTCAGTCTGTGATAGATAGCCACAAGAAACCATACATTGGAGTACTGTGTTTCTTCGGCGTAAAGCTGCTTCTGGGTGATTTATAGGAGAATATCTTGCAGGTCGCTGGAGAATTCCCACCAATAACGCTGATTCTTCTGTTGTTAAATCTTCTACATTTTTTTTAAAGTAACGTTGGGCAGCTGCTTGAACTCCATAAGCTCCGTGTCCGAACCACATATGGTTTAGATACATTTCCAATATTTCTGGTTTGGAATAAGTACGTTCAATCTGAAGGACTGTAAGAGCTTCGCGAATTTTTCTTGTCCATAATTTTTGAGAAGTCAAATAAAGTTTTCTTGCCAGTTGTCCTGTTATTGTACCCGCCCCTTGTTGTTTACTCATAGTAATGATATCTACAACAGCGGCTTTGACAATGCGTCGCAGGTCTAAGCCCCAGTGGTTCCAGAACCTTCGATCTTCTGTAGCAATAACTGCATGGATCAAATTTTCGGGCATTCGATCTAATGGCACCTGAATTCTATTTTGTTTATACAATTCCTTTAAGAGCTTACCGTCTGCTGAATAGATGCGTGTAACAAGAAGAGGATCGTATCTTTCCAACTCTGTAAGAGAAGGAAGGTTTCGACTGAGTATTCCTATCAATACAACACCTATTATTGTGAGAGAGACAAGTGTTATTGCTGGGGATAAAATCCATCTGTGACGTTCGGGAATATGAAATTTGATTTTTAAATTTTCCTGAGAATGTTGAACTTTTCGTTTGTTGCGTTTCATTTGTAATTTACCTTTACCCATTTTTCTAAGCTCAATCGACCTTTTTCAAATTTGCCATAAGTAAAAGAACTTATCCAGTCTCCTATATTTATATAAGTCTTATTATCCTCGTGAAGTTCCTGAGCACGATGCGTATGTGCTAATATTACACCATCAAAGCCCTCGGCAAAGCGTTCTCGGGCATACTGAATATATTCTGAATCTCTATCTTTTGGTTTCCTGTAATTTCGGCTCAGATTTGAAAAAAAGTTAGCCAATCCAAATCCCAGATCGGGATGGAGTAAACGGTAAAGTTTAACATTTAATGGATAACGTAATATTTTTTTAAGTATTCTATATCCTGTATCCTTTTTGACAAGCCCGTCTCCGTGACTTATAAAAAGACGTTTTCCATTTATTGTGATGTCCAGAGGATTTCGATAAACCTGGATATTGAGTTCCTCTTCAAAAAAACTGTCTACCCAAAAATCGTGATTGCCAGTTAAATATCCAACCTTTACTCCGTTTTCTGTTAATTGTTTCAGTGCAACGAGAACTGAAAAATATTTTCTAGGAATTACATAATGATATTCGAACCAGAAATCGAAAAGGTCGCCAACAATGAAAAGATCGGTTGCTGTTTTCTCTACGTATTTTAGAAAACTTAAGAGGTGTTTTTCTCGCTCTTTTTCTGTTTTGTCTCTTGTTAATCCCAGATGGGCATCAGAGATGAAAAAGATTTTTCTCACTATCTTTCCCTGAATGACCAAAAATAATTATAAATTGATTTCTTATCGATTAATTTAAGATTAAATATATACATTCATAGGAAGAAAAGCAATGATTTTTATTTTTCTGGTTTTGTGTCGAAACATAGGATTTTTACCAGCGGTCAATGGAAGCGTAGTGTCTCAAAAAAGTGACACTATTAAGAAAAAAAGTTGACAGTTTATGTTATATCAGATATTATAAAAATTGCCTCAATGTTTATAATTACTTGTTTTTATTGACGTTGTTTTTTTAACTTTAGTAAGTTTTTTATTTGGAACAGAATTTGTTATATTTAATTTAAATATATGCAAAAACACTGCTTTTTGTTTTCTTTTTAAAATAGTGTATATTAAGTAAAAGAGCATTCATCTTTAGGGCTGCACTATATGGAAGCTATTTCTTTACCGTCGTATGCAAAAATTAACCTGGGTTTATTAATCCTTAGTAAAAAGAAAGACGGTTACCATAATATTGCTACTGTTTTTCAGCAGATAGACCTTCACGACGATATCACTCTCCGTAAAATTTCAGATGGTATCAGGATTATATCTAATAATCCTGCTCTCCCTATGGGCAAAAACAATCTTGTTTATCGGGCTTTTGAGTTGATTCAGAGTAAGCTTGGCTTTAAAGGCGGGATAGAAATTAACATCGAGAAACGTATTCCAATGGGAGCTGGATTAGGAGGAGGAAGCAGCAATGCTGCTGTTACTCTTGTGGGAGCAAATCGTCTGTGGGGAGAAAAACTCTCCCTTTTTGAACTTGAAGAGATGGCAGCCGAAATCGGTTCGGATGTGCCTTTTTTTATAAGAGGTGGAACCGCCCTTGGGCAGGGTAGGGGAGAAATTCTTACTCCTTTTAAGTGGTCTGATGATTGGTGGGTTGTTTTAGTTTCTCCCGGGATAGAGGTTTCTACATCCTGGGCGTACCAACAGGCTAAAATTGTCTTGACAAAAGGGGAAAAATTTACTAAATTTAGGTCGATTTTTGAAAAGTATGATCCCCATGCCCTGCGGCAGATATTAAAAAACGATCTTGAGGGTGTGGTTTTCCAAAGGCATCCCATTTTACGGACAATCAAGGAAACAATGTATCAACGGGATGCCTTTTATGCCAGTATGTCCGGAAGCGGTTCATCTGTATACGGATTATTTTTCAGGCAGGATCAGGCAAAAAAGGCACAAATGTTCTTTTCCATTGAGCAAGGGATGACGACTTTCCTTTGCAGGCCGATTTCCCTCCATCTCTAAATAGTTGTTTTTGCTTTATCGTCAGAAAAAAAGACTTTTTACGAGGGAGGAGCCATGGAGATTACCGATGTAAAAATCAGCCTGCGAAATGAGGAAAGATTGAAAGGATTTGCTAACATTACCTTCGACGATCTTTTTGTAGTTAGGGGGCTTAAGATTATTAGAGGTTTTAAGAGGTATTTCATTGCTATGCCGAGCCGAAGGCGAAGAGACGGTTTGTTCATTGACGTTGCGCATCCTATAAAAAATGAGTTCAGAATGCGGGTAGAAAAAATTATTCTTGATAAATATTGGGAAACATTAAACGAATATGAGAAAAATAAATCCTTTTCCTGAATTAGTTTTTGTTTAAGTAATTTGGGGCGTCGTCAAGCGGTAAGACACAGGATTTTGGATCCTGCATTCGGAGGTTCGAATCCTCCCGCCCCAGCTGCAAGTGTTTTGTTTTCTAACTGTTTAAAAAATAGACTCTAAGTAAAAGCAAAGCTTAACAAATGAAAGTTTTTTCTGGAACAGCTAATTTACCATTAACAAGGAAAATCGTGGAATATCTTGATATTCCTTTAGGAGATGTAGAAATATATCGTTTTAAAGATGGTGAAATATTTGTTAAATATAATGAAAGCATACGAGGCATTGACGTTTTTATTGTTCAGCCTACTTCTCCGCCAGCCGATAATATTCTGGAATTATTATTAATGATAGACGCTGCCAGAAGAGCTTCGGCTAAAAGAATTACCGCTGTAATTCCTTATTTTGGATATGCACGGCAGGATCGAAAAGATCAGCCAAGAGTAGCACTTTCTGCCAAGTTGGTAGCCAATCTTATTTCCACTGCAGGAGCGGATCGTGTACTGACTTTAGATCTTCATTCTGCTTCAATTCAGGGTTTTTTTGATATACCATTTGATCATCTTTACTCATCTGCAATATTTGTGGATTATGTGAAGGAAATAAAACTTGTAAATCCTGTTGTTGTAGCGCCTGATGTAGGAAGTTCTAAAAGAGCAAGAGCTTATGCTAACCGTTTGCATGCAGAATTAGCTTTGGTAGACAAAAAAAGGTCGATTCATAACAAAGTTGATAGCGGTACACTTATAGGAGAGGTTGAAGGTAAAGATGTTGTTATAGTCGATGATATTATTGACACAGGGGGAACTTTGTGTATAGCTGCTGATCTTCTTCGTAAAGCAGGTGCAAAGAAGATATTCGTTGTTTGTACCCATCCTCTTTTCTCTGGAAAGGCTGTAGATAGAATTCAGGAATCGCCTATATCCCAAATTGTAGTAAGTGACACAGTTTTTGTGCCTGAAGAAAAGAAAAGAGAAAAGATCAAAATTTTAACCGCTGCCCCTCTATTTGGAGAGGCTATAAAACGGATTCATAATGAAGAATCGATCAGTTCTCTGTTTGATTTGTGAACAAAAAACATAAAATAAGGGAAAAAACTGTATGTCAGAAGCAGATTTGCGTATTGAATTAAGAGAGAAAACAGGTCATCAAACAGCTAAACGGCTTCGCAAAAGCGGTTTAGTGCCTGGTCTTTTCTATGCGCAGGGGGAGGATTCTATTCCTTTTAGTGTGAAGGTTAAGGATCTTCAACGGTTATTGCATAGCGAGGTTAATGTTATCAATATTGTTTTCCCTGATGGGAAAATTAAAAAATCCATTGTCCGTGAGGTTCAGCGGGACCCGGTCACCGACGCTGTTTTGCATATCGATGTTATGGGAATCAAACTCACAGAAAAAATACATATGACTATCCCGCTTGTTCTTACTGGAACGCCGGTAGGGGTTAAAGAAGGAGGAATTTTGGAACATCTTCTTCGGGAAGTAGAAGTTGAGGGTTTGCCTCTGGATATTCCAGATCATATCGAAGTAGATGTTTCCGATTTGAAGATTGGCGATGTGCTTACTCTGGAAAATGTTTCGGTAGAAAAAATTAAAATACTTACAGAACCACACCATGCTGTGGCCAATGTAATTCATCCTAAGGTTACAAAGGTTGAAGCAGAGGTTAGCGTTGAGGAGGGTGCTGTTTCTGAAGAGGAAGAAGAGAAAGAGAAAACAGAAAGTGCATCTGAGACCCAGTAGCAAGAAACCTGAAGGAAGCTATCTTTGTTTCTCATTGTAGGTCTTGGTAATCCAACATCACGTTATAGGAAAACAAGGCACAATTTGGGATTTATGGTCCTGGATGATCTGGCCAAAGGATGGCAGAAAGAATTTAAAAAGGGGAAAGGTCATTACAAAATAATAAAAACTATTATTGGCTCTCAAAAAGTTATACTTGCCAAGCCCACTACTTATATGAATGAAAGTGGGATAGCAGTTTATGAACTTGTAAACAAATATAATATTGAACTTTTTAATTTACTAGTCTTATGTGATGATCTTAATTTGCCGCTGGGCAAATTACGTTTAAGAAAAAAAGGAAGCGCAGGTGGTCACAAAGGTTTGGCTTCTGTTATTGCTGCATTGGAGACAGATGAATTTCCGCGCTTAAGATTTGGTATAGGATATAATCCTTTAATAGATGTCAGTGAGTATGTTCTTTCCCCCTTTTTGCCAGCCGAGCGCGAGGTTGTAAATTCAATGATCGAAAAAGGTAGTAAAGCAGTAAAAGATTTTGTTGAAAGGGGGATAGAATGGACAATGAATTTTTATAATCGTTAAAACCCCTGTTCTCTCATCAATATATGAGAGGACCTAACGACCGAAGGGAGGTGAAATGTGTTAAGAGAATACGAAACTACGTTTATTATCGACGCCCACTTACCAGTGGCACAAATTGATGCAATTATTGAAAAAGTAACCAAACATATTGAGAATAACGGTGGTAAGGTAAGGCTTGTTGATCGATGGGGAAAACGTCGCTTAGCTTACGAGATAGCTAAAAAGCAATATGGCTACTATGTTTATATCAGATTCGCAGCTAAAGGATCTTTCATCAAGGAGCTTGAAAGAGAATTCAAGTTAGATGACTCTATACTGCGTTTTCTTACCGTACTTGTGCCAAAAGTTGTTTTGAAAGCGGAAAAGCAGCGTGAGTCAGAGGCTCAGACTGTCGAAACTGAAAATTTGGATGAATCTTCAGAAAACACAGAGGAAGATTCTACATCTTTTTCCTCCTCCGAATCCTTGAATGAGAATGAATTGGAGTGAGGGGAAGAGTAGTATTAAAACTGATTTAAAAAAATGCTGAAAATTATTCAGGAAATATAAGGAGGCATGAACTCAAAATGTTTGATCTCCGTATGCCAGATTTAAACACTGTTATTATTGCCGGAAATTTAACTCGAGATCCTACCTTCAGGAAAACAACAAATGGTACACCGGTTACAAATTTTTGGATTGCCTCAAATCGCCGGTTTAAAGATAACAATGGACAGTGGCGAGAAAATGTTTGTTATGTAGGCGTTGTAGCCTGGTATAAGCTTGCAGAGAACTGTGCTGAGAATTTGCATAAGGGTTGTGCCGTTATTGTTGAAGGAGAGCTTCAAAGTCGAAGTTTTCATGCTGAGGATGGGCGTAACCGAAACGTTGTAGAGATAAAAGCCAGGCGGGTACAATTTCTCAATAAAAAAGAAGAAACTGCTGAAGAAGAAATAGAAACTGTATCTATAGAAGAAACTCAGCCAGTTTCGTCTCCAATGGAAATTTCCGAAGAGGAACCAGAAGAGTCTATTGAAAGAACGAATGAGGGGAATCCCTTAAAAGGAAAGTATGATTTTGGTTATCAGAACGTGGAGTTATAAAGTTCATAGATGTAAGGAGGAATAATTGATTAAACCTAAAAGAAAAAGGATTTGTCGTTTTTGTGAAAATCATATTCTTTATGTTGACTATAAAGATCCAAAAAAACTCACAAAATTTACCACTGATGTTGGTAAAATAATTCCAAGACGAACTTCTGGTACATGTGCCAGACATCAGCGACAGCTTGTTAAGGCAATTAAAAGGGCGCGACATCTTGCCCTTCTGCCGTTTGTTTCAAATGTTGCTATGTAAGTAAGAAAATTTCATTGCGAGGAGATTAATGAAAATTATATTACGTGAAGATTACAATCCTTTGGGTAAGATTGGGGATATTGTTACTGTTAAAGACGGATACGCTAGAAATTTTCTTATCCCAAGAAATATTGCTGTTCCAGCAATTCCTAGAAATATAAAGCTTCTTGAGGAAGAACGTAAATTGCTTCAACACAGGCAAAATAAAGATAAACGCAAGGCTGAAGGAATAGCAAAAGAATTGGGAAAAATTTCTCTTACAGCTACCGTATCTGTTGGAGAAGAAGACAAGGTTTTTGGCTCTGTACCTGCTCAGACTATTGCCGACCTTCTCAAAGAAAAAGGGTACGACATAGATAAAAGGAAAATTCAGTTAGATGAGCCTATTAAAGCTTTAGGTGTTTATAATATATCTGTGAAGCTTCATCCAGAAGTAAATGCGGAAGTTCGACTATGGGTTGTTAAAGAATGAGGTTCTAAAATTTAGTCGCGAATAGGCAAGCAACTTTTAGGGTGAGGAGTAAAAAAACAGGGAGGTAGTCCAATGGAATATGTCTTGCCAGAGTGTCAGAAATGTAACACAGGTGTTCTTGTCCCTCTTTCTGACTATGGGCGAGAAGGAGCTGCTATTCGGTACAAAGCATGGGTTTGTACCAATCCTGAGTGTGGGTTCAACATCCGAATTGATAATGGGGAAATCAGTTTCGGCAAATCTGTTACCCATTCTCAAAAATAGCTTGATTTATTGATTAAAAATTGATACAAGAGATAGGTTAAACGTTTTGTATATTCCTATCTCTTGTATCATAGGTATTTGTCTACTATGAATGATAGACCTTATTTTCACCAGAGATGGTTTTATAACTCTAAGGCAAAGATTTTTTCTCTACTTACTGCGCTTTTTCTTTGGTTTTATGTTGTTACTGACAACCAGTTTGATCATACTGTAGATATTCCTCTCAAGATAGTTAATATGCCAAAGGGATGGATATTAACTCATCCAGTGCCTTCAAAGGTAAAGGTGTTATTTAGAGGTTCAGGGAAAAATCTTTTAAGTTTAACTTATAGAGATAAATTTATTGAGTTGAATCTTCATCAAAGTCCAAGAACGCGACGACTTCCTATCACAGTTAATATGATTAAAGGGATTCCATCCGGCAATACAATAATACCCGTAAGAGTTATAGAGCCAGAGTCAGTAACAGTTCGTCTGGATAGATTTGTTGTAAGAAAGGTACCAATTCGTCCTGAGATTCACTTAGTTACATTGGATGGATATACTCAGGTGGGCAGTCTTGTGCTTCAGCCGGATTCAGTGATAGTAAGTGGTCCCCGATCCCTGGTCAGTGCTATTTCTGAAATTCCTACTGAAAAAAGGGAATACAAAAATGTCCTTAAAGAAATTCAGGGAAAAATTTCTCTTAGACCTCCTGAGGTACCAACTCTTCATTATTCCTTCAACAGTGTACAGTTCAGAGCTGATGTTCAGCGGATAGGAGAAAGAGTTTTTAAGGATATTCCTATCAAAGTCACTCATGTGCCTTCAAATTTGAAGGTAAGTGTACTTCCTTCCACTCTTTCCATCAAGCTGCAGGGAGGTGTTAAATTTTTGGCTAGATTGAAAAAAGAAAACATTGTAGCTACTATTGATTTCAGGAGTCGGTACAGATACAAAGGGGGAAAAATCCCTGCTATGATTAGTCTTCCTGAGGGTATCGATTTCTCTGACGTTAAACCTCAATTTTTTGAGCTTGTCGTAGAACGATGATTGTATTGGGTATAGAAACTTCTTGTGATGATACTAGTGCTGCGCTGTTTGATGGCAACTCTCTTCTCTCCAACATAATTTCTACCCAGCTTATTCACCAGCGTTTTGGTGGGGTAGTACCTGAGTTGGCATCCCGCTCTCACATCCAGCTTGTGTTTCCTGTTGTTCGTGAAGCTCTTGATCAGGCTGGTATTTTGCAAAATAATATAGAGGGTATTGCAGTAACGTACGGTCCTGGTTTAGTCGGGTCTCTTCTGGTAGGATTAAGTGTAGCTAAAGGTATGGCTCTTTCTATGGGTATACCTTTTATTGGTGTTAATCATTTGGAGGGTCACCTTTGGGCCAACCGATTAGCATATCCTGATATTACTCCGCCTTTTGTTGCTCTTATCGCATCTGGTGGACATACACAGTTGGTTTTTGTAGAAAAATGGGGGCTTTATAGAGTGTTGGGACGAACCAGAGACGACGCTGCAGGAGAAGCTTTTGACAAAGTTGCCAAACTTCTAAATATTGGTTATCCGGGAGGCCCTCCTATAGAAAAGCTTGCCCAAAAAGGTAATCCTGAATACATACATTTTCCAAGAGCTTTTTTAGAAGAGAACAGTCTGGATTTTAGTTTTAGTGGGGTTAAGACAGCAGTTTTAAATCATGTTAAATCTATTGGTCCTGAAGAAACCGAAAAGCATCTTGCGGATATTGCTGCCAGTTTTCAGAAAGCGGTTATTGATGTATTGGTAGAAAAAACTATTACAGCAGCAAGAGAATTGGGTGTTTACAGTATTTGTCTCTCAGGTGGGGTTGCAGTTAATAAAGCTCTTCAGGAGAATATGAAACAAAAAGGTTCTCGAGAAAATATAAAAATATATTGTCCGCCTCCACAACTCTGTACAGACAATGGTGGTATGATTGCAGCAGCAGGTTATTATTATCTGCATAACGGCGTTACTTCTCCACTTAATCTTTCACCAGCACCTTCGTTGAATTTTTAAGATATGATTGGGAATTTCCGCATAGGCATTAAATTTTTCTGGCATCCTTTTTTCTTTTTTCTTTCTATTATTTTTTTTATAGGATATACCATCTGGGTTTACCGTCGTACAATTCCACCTGTGTCAGGTTTATTACGCTTTATCCTTGTTTTTCTTAGAGCAAGTGCTTTTATTCTGATGTTCTTTGTTCTTTTTGGCACTATTATTCGTATCACGATTATAAAAAAAAGAAAAGCCACTGTTGCAATTCTTGTTGATACATCCAGTTCTATGCGTATATCCGAGCATGGGAAAACAAGAGCAGAAATTGTTAGAAAGCTTTTAAAATCTCCAGAAATCGCAGCCCTTAGAAATCATTACAACCTTCATACTTATTTCTTTTCAGATACACTTAGTTTTTTACATAAAACTATACCCGATTCTATTTCATTTAATGGTATTGGTACTGACATTGCCCGGGCTATTGAAACTGTTTCTACCAAAAAGAGAAAAAATTATCTCGGTGCTATTTTAATCTTTTCAGATGGTGCAGTCAATCAGGGTGAAGATCCCGTGAAGATAGCAGAGACACAAAGCTGCCCTATTTACGGTGTTACTGTTGGCGAAATGAAACAAAAACCTGATGTTGTGCTGACAGAGCTTTTGACAAACGAAATTACCTATACGGGAAACCGTGTTCCTGTGCAGGTAGCAATTCGAGGTTCTGGTTTTCCGGGTAAGAAAATTTCCTTGCTTCTTAAATTAGGGAAAAAGATCGTAGATCAGCGGACTGTTGTAATTCCTCCTAACGGTCTCGAAACCTCGGCAGAACTTTACTTTACTCCGCAACATGCTGGATTCCAAAAATTTACAGTTGAAGTTCCTCCATTGGGTGGAGAGCTAACATCCGAAAATAATTATCGAGAATTTTATGTCAAAGTTTTAAAGAGCAAACTAAAGGTTTTTCTTTTTGCCAGTGTCCCGAGTGCTGATTTTGTTTTTCTTAAACGGATTATAAAAGATGATAAAAATATTAATCTTGTCACACGTACACAAAAAAAAGGAGATACTTTTTACGAAGGATTGTTTCCTTCTGATTCAGAAGTTAAATCTGTTGATTTAATCATACTTTTGGATTTTCCTGATTCTTTTACACCTCTTAAAGTCTGGAACAAAGTTGTAAAAATTCTTCGCGATGGTCATAAACCTTTTTTTCTTATTGCCGGCAAGCATCTGGATCTTCAGAGATTTAGACCTATTAAGTCTTTGCTTCCATTTTATGCAGCTCAGAGAACGGCAGAACATTTTATTTACCCCAATCTTACTTCAATTGGTGCAATTCATCCTGTCTTGAGAGTTCGAGACGAAGAGAAAGAAAACATTGCACTCTGGCGACAGCTTCCACCACTTTTTTCTCCCTGGCGATCAATAAGAATTAGAAAGGGTGCTCAACTTTTGGCTAGAGCAGTTTCCAGGAAATTTGTTGGGTTATCGGACAGGCAGGGCCTTCCGCTTCTCTTAGCATATCATGTGGGAGAAGCAAAAATACTGGTTCTTTTTGGAGCAGGTCTCTACCGATGGGATCTTCTTATGTGGGGGACAGGAGGTACAAATGAAGTTTTTAAAACATTTATAGGCAATTCTGTCCGCTGGCTGGTAGTCAGAGGGGAAAATAAAATTCTCAGACTTTCAACAAACAAACGTGTATATTCCTCAGGGGAAAAAGTTTACTTGTCCGCACAGGTATACGATGAGGCATATCATCCTGTGGAAGACGCACGGGTAACAATTAAGTTTACTTCTTCACTGAATCGTGAGTACACTTTATCGCTTAATAATGTGGGTAATGGACGTTACCAGAAAACATTTAAAGTTTTTGAAAGTGGAAATTATAAAATCATCGGTGAAGCTTTTCTTCACAATCGTTTTTTAGGAAAAGATGAGACGAAAATAGCTGTTTCTTCTTTTAACCCTGAGTTTTTAGAAACTAAAGCCAATCCAGAACTGTTAAAGGATATAGCAGTTGCAACAGGGGCAAAATCAGGTCCTCCCGATAGTCTTTTTTCGATCGTTAAAGCAATGCATTTCCCAGCACAATCAGTTGCTTTTACTAAGGAAGTAGAAACCTACAATTTACCTCTAATACTTGTTCTTATTATTCTTCTTCTTTCAATAGAATGGTTTATTCGAAAGCGGAAGGGAATGGTGTGATGTTATTCAAGAAGAAGAGCAGCTTAATCCTGACAGAATTCAGAATTCTGTCAGGATTAATAGAATCCAAACCGAGACCCTCATACTCACACAACAAACTCTAAGCGCAGAGGCAGAGTCTTTGCGGGACGATAAAATCCAACCACACGTTGCACTCAGACTTTT
>CAYYPT010000041.1:0-3983 GCA_964473625.1 uncultured bacterium
AGGGGGAATGTACTTCTTCAAGTAAATTCTGAGCTATTTAAAGTACATGATTCTATTGCAAATAACCGAAGATAGCTATAAATGGATTCCTTATCTGCTAATTTGGGATTTATGGTAAGAAAAGTCATTTTAACTTTTTCAACATTTCCGCTGCTTCTTTTTTAAACTCAGGATCATCTTCCTCTACTGCAGGAAGCTCCAATACTTTTTCTAAAGGTGCTCGCATGAGTTCTTTCTTACCCATGTACTTGTAAGTACGGGCAAGCTCTAAATAATGCTCAATATGGTTAGGGTTGAGCTCTATGGCCTTTTTAAACATAGCAACTGCTTGTTCATTAGAACCAGGTGGCACGCCACCATAGAGAATTTTAGCAAAGAATTTTAACATACCGCTGAGATTAGCTAAATTCTGGTGCCAGCGTCCTATAAGATGGTACACAAGATCTGCTTTTGGATTTAAAGCAAGAGCTGTATCACCCTCTGCTTTGACCATTTTTGAAAGACGGATTTTTTCCTTACCACCTCTAAAAAGAGCCAGACGCCCAAGAGCCACTGCAAGTCTGAAATGGCCTTCATATCCCTTGGGATTGAGCTTTATGGCCTTTTCGCAGAGTTTTTTAGCTTCGTTGAAGTAAATTTCTTTCTGATCTTTCTGTTTTTTTGGTAGTTTATCAGCAAGATCAGTATATTGATCCCCTGCTTTCCAGCAGGCCTCATAATTGTTGGGATCAAATTTTAGTACTTTGAGATAAGCAGCAGTTGCTCCTTTGTGATCCCATTTTGCTGACAAAGAATCTCCAAGAGCCATGTAATATGCAACAGAATCGGCAATATTTTCCTGAGCCAGGAGCGGGATTACAGTGGAACAGAAAATCACGGAGAGAATCAATGAGAGTTTTTTCATGGTAAATTTCCTCCATATATTGTTATAGTTTTCTGGACTTAATTCCGTATAATGATATGGGAACAAATATAGAGTAAAAATATTTTCTCAAAAAGACAAGAGTTTTTTTAGTTTCCAAGTTTTTATAAATTTATTATATTATAAAGACTATTATGTGAGACAAGTTGGTTTTATAGATTTTTAGGTTTAGCTAATGGAAAACGAAGATATTATTATCATTCGGGGGGCCAGGGAACATAATCTTAAAAATATTGATCTTGACATTCCCCGGAACAAACTAGTCGTAATTACAGGTCTGTCAGGTTCAGGAAAATCTTCCCTGGCATTTGATACTATTTATGCAGAAGGGCAGCGCCGTTATGTTGAATCTCTTTCTGCCTATGCTCGTCAGTTCTTGGGGCTCATGGAAAAGCCAGATGTAGATGTTATTGAAGGCTTATCTCCTGCTATTGCTATTGAGCAACGCAGTGCAGCTAAAAATCCGCGTTCGACTGTGGGTACTGTAACAGAAATCTATGATTATCTCCGTCTTCTCTATGCCAGAATTGGCATACCATATTGCTACAACTGTGGTCGAAGGATTGAAAAGCAGACTGTTGAACAGATTGTAGATTCCGTACTTAAATTGGAACCTGAGACCAGAATTCAGATTCTAGCCCCTGTGGTAAGAGGTCGGAAAGGAGAATACAGGGAAGTTTTTGAGCAGATCAGACGAGATGGGTACATAAGAGTGAGAGTGGATGGGAAAATCCTCGAGGTTGATCAACCAATCAAGATCGAAAAGAACAAAAAACACAACATTGAAGTTGTAGTTGATCGTCTTGTTGTGAGTCCTCAAATTGCTACCAGATTAGCCGATTCTTTAGAAACAGCTTTGAAGCTTTCATCTGGAATCGTTATTATTGACATTGTAGGAGGTGAAGAGCGCCTCTATTCAGAGCATTTTGCCTGTATCCACTGCGGCATAAGTTACGAAGAGCCCTCTCCAAGGATGTTTTCATTCAATTCCCCATATGGAGCATGCCCTTTATGTAATGGACTGGGTTCAATTATGAAAGTAGATCCTGAACTTGTGGTACCTGATCCTAATAAAAGCCTTATAGAAGGAGCGATTGTTCCCTGGGCTGGTTTTAGAGAAGGCTGGTATTTCACTAGACTGAAAGCTGTTGCAAATGCATACGGTTTTTCAATGACCACTCCTTTCAAAGATCTGACTCCTGAACAGCAAAATGTTATTTTCTATGGTTCTGGAAACCGGGAACTTCGTTTTGAATACCACTCTGCCAACAGAAAAGCAGAAGGAGTTTTTGTAAATCGCTTTGAAGGTGTTATTAATAATCTGGAACGCAGATATCGTCAAACAACTTCTCAGGGAGTCCGTAACTGGATTGAACGGTTCATGAATGTTCTTCCATGTCCTGAATGCAAAGGGGCCAGATTGAAAAAGGAAAGTTTGTCAGTCAAAGTAGAAGGAAAATCCATTTACGAAGTGACTCGTTTTTCCATTAAAGAAGCTATTCGTTTCTTTGACAGTCTAAAATTAACTGAGAGAGAAAAAATAATCGCTCATCAGATATTGAAGGAGATAAAAACAAGACTGCGTTTTCTGATAAATGTTGGATTGGATTATCTTACTTTAGACCGGGCAGCGGGAACTCTTTCAGGAGGAGAGGCTCAGAGGATCAGATTGGCCACTCAAATCGGTTCCAAATTGGTTGGGGTTCTCTATATTCTCGATGAACCCTCTATTGGACTCCACCAGCGGGATAACAAACGTCTTCTCAATACTCTTACCACACTAAGGGATCTAGGTAATACTGTCCTTGTCGTTGAACACGACAAAGCTACTATTATGGCAGCAGATTTTGTTGTAGACCTCGGCCCTGGTGCAGGTGAGCATGGTGGGCAGGTTGTTGCTAAAGGAACACCAAAGCAGATTCGGAAAGCAAAAGAGTCTATCACAGGACAATACCTTGCAGGGATCAGGTCAATTCCAGTTCCTAAAACCCGTCGAAAACCGGACGGTAGATTTCTTGTCTTGCGTGGTGCATCAGGTAACAATCTTAAACACATTGATGTAAAAATTCCATTAGGTCTTTTTGTCTGTATTACAGGGGTATCTGGTTCCGGAAAATCCACACTTATTAATGAAACGCTTTTCCCCATTCTTCTCAGACGATTCTATCACGGAAAAGCCTCACCTCTTCCGTATAAAGATATTCAAGGGGTTGAACATCTGGATAAAGTCATAGATATTAATCAGTCTCCTATTGGCCGAACTCCAAGATCAAACCCGGCAACTTACACAGGCGTTTTTACTTATATCAGAAGTCTTTTTGCTCAGCTTCCAGAGGCAAAGATAAGAGGATACCGACCGGGCAGATTTAGTTTTAACGTCAAAGGGGGTCGATGTGAGGCTTGCGAAGGTGATGGAATTATCAAGATCGAAATGCATTTTCTCCCTGATGTTTATGTTCCCTGTGAAGTGTGCAAGGGAAAACGTTACAACAGAGAAACTCTTGAAATAAAGTATAAAGGTAAATCAATCGCCGATGTTCTTGATATGACCGTGGAAGAAGCTTTGACCTTTTTCAGCCGTATTCCTGCAATCAGACGAAAACTCCAGACTCTTTATGATGTTGGTTTAGGTTACATACATCTTGGCCAGCCTGCCACCACTCTTTCAGGAGGAGAAGCACAACGGGTGAAACTCTCCACCGAGCTTTCCAAAGTTTCTACGGGTAAAACTCTTTACATTCTTGATGAGCCCACTACAGGACTTCATTTTGAAGATATTAAAATGCTTCTTTCGGTTTTAAATCGTCTTGTTGATAGAGGAAACACGGTTGTAGTTATTGAACATAATCCTGACGTCATAAAAACAGCAGACTGGATTATTGACCTTGGTCCGGAAGGTGGAGACGAGGGAGGGGAAATTGTTGCTACAGGTCCTCCAGAGAAAATCGCACAAGTGGAGGAGTCTTACACTGGACAATTTTTGCAGCACGAACTCAAAATGGGAGTTTTTAACAAGGAGTAACCCATAGTGATAGTGACAAAAGATTCTTATAATTCTTGT
>CAYYPT010000041.1:4083-8083 GCA_964473625.1 uncultured bacterium
TTTTAACAAGGAGTAACCCATAGTGATAGTGACAAAAGATTCTTATAATTCTTGTCCCCAAACTGGAGCTTGGAAAGAAGATTAGAACGGGGTAGACGAGAGCCCCTGCTCTCGTCTGGTGGAGCAAAAATTCAGACGATATGATCGCACCACTCCAAGTAGAATCCTTTTAAAAAATTTTCATTCCCCATACCGACTTCTCTAAAATGGCTTCCCGCAGAGACTCTGTTTCTGAAGGACGTTTTCTTTCATGCAACCCTTAGAACTTTTGCACCACGTATCTTCCCCTCCTTCAGTTCAACAAGAGCTCTGTTAGCCTCTTCCAGAGAAAATTCTTCAACTTCAGGCTTAATTGGAATCTCAGCTGCAAGTTTCAAGAAATCACGGATATCGCTCCGTGTTACATTGGCAACACTTTTAATTTCCTTCTCAAACCAGAGGTGCGAAGGATACTCCAGTTTTAAAAGATAATCCTTATCCACATTTTCTTTCCGAATAGCATTTATTATTAATCTTCCTCCCCGTTCGAGATTTTTCAGAGCCTCTACAACAGGTTTCCATACAGGAGTGGTATCAATAATGCAATGGAGTTTTTCTGGGGATTCTTCTTCTGTATTACCTGCCCAGACAGCGCCTAATTCCAAAGCAAAATTTCTTTCTTTCTCGCTCCGCGCAAAAACATATATTCTGGAATCTGGATATTTGTGCTTTACCATCTTCAGAACAAGGTGCCCCGAAGCTCCGAATCCTGTCAGGCCAAGGTTCTGACCGTTTTTTAAACCAGTGAGGTTAAGGGAACGATAACCAATTGCGCCGGCACATAGAAGAGGTGCAGCTTCCAGATCAGAAAAGAAATCAGGAATCTTATATGCAGACTTTTCAGGTACTGTCATATATTCGGCATATCCACCATTTACATCCCGCCCTGTTGCCTTAAAATCTTTACAGAGATTTTCGTTTCCTTCCATGCAGAACTGACATTCTCCGCAGGCCGAATAAATCCAACCAATGCCAACCCGATCTCCCTTCTTATGAAGGGTTACACCAGGACCTGTTTCTTCTACTCTGCCAACTACTTCATGCCCGAGAACTACAGGAAAATGAGGAGGGGGTGTTCTTCCTTCTATCTCATCAAGCTCAGTGTGACAAACCCCGCAGGCTAAAACCTTAACAAGTACCTCACCATCTTTTGGAGTTGGATCCGGCAGCTCGGTCAATTCTAGCGGTTTTTTGTTTTCTCTTAAGCTCGTAATTTTATTCAACACCATAGCCTTCATCGAAGTTAAATTCCTTTCTGAGTTTTATAACAATCAAACACTAAACTTTTATAGATTTTAATATTTGTTATTTCCAAGTCACACGTGAGGTATTAGCTGACCATGTCTCTGCCATGGTCAGCTATATTACGTTACCTCACTTCCAAGGATCCCGCCATTTTGTAAATGGCGGGATCCTTGGTGAACTCATCCGGTGCTGGCAAAACCAGTTGGGTAAACAATGACTACGGACTTCCCATTAATTTTCGCTTTCTTAATTGTCAGCTTAGAATTGACACCTTGAAACCAGCCCTGTTTTACTGCTGCACCTTGAAACATAAAAGTCAAGTACTTCTCATTCTTTGCTTCCTTTTTAGTAAGTTCAATCGTTACATATTGTAACCCTGGAACCAGATCCCCCTTATCCAAAAGAGCCTGAAACTCTGAAGGACTTGGCGAGAAATTAATTCCTGCAAGTAAACCAACCATCCTTGATCCACCTCCTTTCTGACCTCACCCGCAACGAAAATCAGCGGTGAAAAGGAGGTTTCAATGAAGATTCAGGATTGAAATAAACAAATCATCAGTGCAATAAACCAATTGTAAATATAATCCCCTGATCGTGAAAATCATTTAACGTATACGTATATCCCAGGTTAATAATTATCTGAAAATTATACGTATGAAAAAATCTAAAAACCTCTCATTTAATCAGCAAATCTTCTCTCCCAAGCAAGTTGGCAATAAGATTACGTAGAGCAACCTGATATGCCAGAGGATGGCCGGGCAAATCTTTCCTGACTACATTTGTAGTAAGTTGACTGACTGCCTCATCGCCAAGGGCATTGTGCAGTCCTATTGCTGATTCGAGAAGAGATGCTGTTTTAGCAGCCAAAATACCTTCTGCGCCTGAACGTCTGATTTTACCCTGTTTGTCAATCAGAGCCCCTGTAACATGGATAACATCCACAGGATCTTGAAGAGAAGAAAGCCATTTTACGGGAATTCTATATCCCGTACCCAGCACCAGTTCTTTCTGCCCAAGCCAGTTTTTCTGACGAATCATATATTCGCTGAAACCAACAGAAATAAAAAGAACATAATCAAGATTTCGTTCAGCACATAAATGGATCATTTTTTCTTTCCAATTTAGAGAAGGATTTCTGTAATAAAGAACCATAGGAGGAATATAATTCTTGTCTCCGGAATCATAGGAACTGGAGGTTACAGGTGCCCCGAACATTTCAGGACTCCCTACGTAGATATCAGGAAATTCAGATAAAGGAAGACCTAAATCTGGCAACGGCTCTGAAATGCCAAGGCTGTCGAGGTAATCTGTCATATCTTTTAAAATGGTGTTCCAGATTGTGTCATTGTGCCATTCTTTAACTCGAATATCAGTGGTTATTGGAAGATGGCCAACTTTGAGAGATGCAATCTTTTCACGAGGAAGTCTTCCATAGTAATTTGGGGGTTTGCTCAAAACAACCTCAGTGCTGGTTCTGAGATTTTTCAGAGCAGCACAGGCAAACATCATTAAAGCAATGATTATAAAAAGTAACCACAAAAAAATTTGTTTTGTCCTTCTATAATTTCTCATACCACACCTCTTTATAAATATGTCTGAACATAGAAATTTGCAAAAATTCAATAAACTATCTACAGAACTCTGCCAAGACTTTTCCAGTGTGCATCTGTCATGGCTTCAGCATTAAAAAGAACAATTCCTTTTGCTCCTCCTTCTGATGCAAAACTTACTGCTCTGACAAGATCTGATGGACTAAGAGCAGGAACAAAAAGCCCGCTGTACAATTTTGTGGTAGGAGATAAAGCTTTAACACCTTCCTGTGTAGCTTTTTTAATCCATTTTACACCTTTATTATAAAATTTATGATAAATCATGGGCATCACGCTGTCTAAATGCCAGTTTGGCCAATCCTGACGGACCAATCTTCTTGCAATATCTGGCGTGGGGAAAACAGCCGCAGTAAGCATCCTGGATTTATTGTGAGCTACAACAGCCAGCTTATTTACAAGGTTTGTAACACTGTCGTACCGGAACTGCCGCCAGGCTATATTACTTGGAGGATCAGGGAGTTCAAGTGGATCGGCACCATATTGTTCCTTAAACGCTTTGCGGCACACAGAACAATAGCAAAAATCAAACTGTGGATATTCCCTGTCCTGAACAAGATTATATTTTGGTTGTATACCTATAGGCAATATTACATCAGGGTAGCGTACATAATCGAGATGAATTCCTTTTAAACCGTCAAGCTCAGCAAGTTCAGAAACTCTTTCTTTAAGATACTCCTGGACTTCAGGGTGAGAAGGACAGAGCCATTTATAATAATCCACATAAGGAGGCTTTTCCAGAGAAGAAACACCGTTTCGGTTTACAGTATACCAGTCGGGATGATCTTCTATTATTTCTTTTCTATCGCACATCAGTGTAAAAATCCAGCTGTGTATTTCAATACCTTCTTCCCTGCCAATTGGAAGTATTTTTCTGAAAGTTTCTATTTCTCCCTGAACCAAAGCAGCGTCGATTCTATGTTTCTTCATTCTGGCAAACATTTTCTTCCATTCATCAGGGGAAGTAAAATGCTGAGAAGACATCCACACCCAATTTTTCTGAAAACTTTTTCGTTTCTTACATCCATAATTAAAAAGGCTACCACTGGTTAATCCTAAAGTAGCCAGTCCCAGTATACGCAAGAATTCCCGTTTTGTCATAGTATTGT
>CAYYPT010000041.1:8183-16357 GCA_964473625.1 uncultured bacterium
CTTATGAACCATAAACGTGAGCATCTTAAGCTTTACCCAGTCATCCCTGAAAAAGTAATAACCTTTGAACTTACCTTTGTAAGCACTTGAAGCAGAATCTTTAATTAAAAACCAATCATGGCCTTTGTAGTGAGTATAACCTACAAGATGAATTCCATGGTCATCTGTGGATGTGTGATTATACCAGCGGAACTCCCGTGAATCCTGATTAATATATTTTGCAGGGATATCAAATGTTGGGATGATGCAGACATCTGCCTCACCATTCCTTCCTGGCTCAGAAACATCGCCTCCAATAGCTATGGAATATCCCTTTTTAATTGCTCTCTTAATAGCGTTGTACCAGACCTTCAAAGGAACATTATAATATTCCTTGCAGTGCCACCAGTTGTCAGGCACTTTGTATTCACCTTTTGTGTAAAAGGGAAGATACTTAAACGACATTAAACTAACATAATCATCAAGAGGCAAATTCACCACCTTTTCGACAAATTCTTTGGGAGTCATTTTTTGACCATCAACAGTAATGGTTTCAGGCGGTCTGCCCATATATTTGTTAAGAATCATCTTAACATTTGCCAGAGCAATATCTTCATCCCAGTAGCCATTCTTTTTAATGAAGTGGAGGTAGTTACGAAGCTCTTTTACCATCTTGCTGTGATTGTATTTTTTCTGACCAGGAAGAAGTCCGTTGTAATCCGACTCTCGGACAATGCCGTATTGCTTAATTCGATTGATCACAGCGTTGTCTTCAGACCCTTCACCAAACGCAGATTTTCCTTTTTTACGGATGTAGCGTCTGGCTTTCTCTACATATTCCCAGTAAACAGTATACATCTCAGAAAGTTTAATCTTTTTCTTATGAATCCGGTAAATTTCTGACTCTAAAAATGAGGTCGCAGAGAAACACCAGCATGTTCCAGTTGTATCCTGCCTAATGGGTGGAAAATGAAATACTTGCTGAAAAACTTTTGGTGAAGATGGTTTCTGGATTTTGGAAAAATCCATTGTTAGAACAGTATCAGGTTTCCCCCAGAAATTTTTTGTTGGTTTGTAGAAATTTTTGTCCTGAGCAAAGCTAAGACCAGCAAACAGGACTACTACCAGGACAAAACCAAAAATCTGTGTTAATCTACGCATGGCTGAACCTCCTTATTTTGTTTCCATACTGATTAAAAATTCTTTAAAATCTCTGTATTCTCTTGATACTTTTATTGATTTCTTCTCTCTTTCTAAAAACTTCTTTAATCTCTCAGGAATTTCTAATTTCTCTTCTACTACCGATTGTACTGTATCCAGAAACTTTGCAGGATGAGCGGTTTCCAGAAAAACGCCTGTGAGGTTTTTGTCTCTATTTTCTTCCATAAACTTTTTTAATCCAAGATAACCAACCGCACCATGAGGATCAAGAATATATTTGTATTTTTCATAAAACTCTGCTATTGCTTCCATTGTTCTTTTATCATCGAAACTAAAGCTTTTGATGTCCTTTCTCATATCATCTACACTGTGTTGGTAAATATCTTGAAGTCTTTCAAAATTGCTTGGATTTCCTACATCCATAGCATTGGAAATTGTCTTAATTGTAGCCCGGGGTTTAAATTGGCCAGTTTCTAAATAATCAGTAAAAGTAGAATTAATATTTGTAGCAGCAATAAATCTGCTAACAGGAAGTCCCATCTTTTTTGCAATTATGCCTCCTGTAAGATTACCAAGATTCCCACTCGGCACAGAAATTACCAGAGCTTTGCTTCTCTTTTTCAACTGAGCATAAGCATAAAAGTAATAAAATGATTGAGGAATCAACCTTGCTATGTTAATAGAATTTGCAGAAGTAAGCATTATTTTGCTGTTGAGGTCTCTGTCCACAAATGCAGTTTTAACAAGGCGCTGGCAATCATCAAAATTTCCATCCACTTCAAGTGGTATGATATTGCTACCCATTGTTGTAAGCTGTTTTTCTTGAATAGTGCTGACTTTGCCAGAAGGATAAAGAAGTACAACATTTATATCAGGAACTCTGTAGAAACCACTTGCCACTGCGCTTCCTGTATCCCCGGAAGTCGCCACAAGAACATAAAGTTTTTTGCCTGTACTTCTGACAAAATAAGCCATCAGTCTTGACATGAACCTTGCACCAAAGTCTTTAAAGGCAAGTGTCGGGCCGTGAAAAAGTTCAAGCACAGCTATTTGTTGAGAGAAAACCTTTACAGGAGCATCAAAGTTTATTGCTTCTTCAATAATTTCATCTATAATGTTTGAAGGTATATCATCAAGAAACTTTTTAGCTACTGTTTTAGCAATCTGTTTCAGCGACAGGTTCTCTATTTTATCAAAAAAATCCTTCTCAAGTTGAGGAAACTCTTCAGGCATATAGAGCCCACCGTCTTCTGGCATTCCAGTAAGAACCGCCTCTTTTAGAGAAACTTTTTTTGCTCTCTCTTTTGTACTGTAAAATTTCATCTTATTTTTTCTCTAATAATTTTCGGCCCTTTATTATTGGTTTTTGATATATAAACTTCATTCCCGATGGATTTTTCATCATAAAAAGATTTCAGAATTTTCGAAAGGCTTGCTGCTGTTTTTTGATCAGGACAAAAAGCAAATATTGACGGACCTGAACCTGAAATTCCGCATCCAATAGCACCATTTTTTTCCGCAATACTCTTAGCTTCAAAAAAGTACGGTATTAACTTTCCTCTTACAGGTTCAACTATAAGATCCACCATACTTCTTTTGATTAAATCATAATCTCTCGTATAAACTCCAGCAATAAAACCACCGATATTCCCCCACTGTGCTACTGCCTTTTTTAAAAGAATTTCCTCGGGAAGAATTTTTCTTGCCTCTTCTGTTTTAATTTCAATATGCGGATGAATCAGTACTACATAAATATTTTCAGGGAATGGGAGCTTTACAATATCAAGAGGATCATAACTTCTTATCAAAACAAGTCCGCCAAATAGCGCAGGAGCAACATTGTCAGCATGTGCAGATCCACAGGCAACTCTCTCAGCTTCCATTGCAAATGGCAGCATTTCTCTAAGGGTCAGCTTGTTCCCCATAAGCGAATTGATTCCCCACAATGCTGCTACTGCACTCGCTCCACTCGAACCCATGCCACTACCCAATGGAAGATTTTTCTCTATTTCAATTTCCACTCCTTCTTTCAAATTCAGATGGTTAAGGTATTCAATTACGGCCACCCCCGCAGTGTTCTTTTGAGGGTCGGAAGGAAGTCTGTTATGATCGCCAATGATTTTTTTTATTACCACTCCGGGATTTTCCACCACCCTCACTGTAACAATATCACCCGGATTCTCAAGAGCAAGTCCAAGAATATCAAATCCGCATGAAAGGTTTGCTATTGTTGCAGAAGCAAAAACTTTTACTTCTTTAGCTTTGCTTTTTTGGCCTTTTCTCACTCTTAATTATATTTCCCCGATTTAGTGCATTTCCTGATCGTTTCAGAGATAAACGAAGTAGTCTCTGGAACGAGATTTGTTCAAGGAACACCTTTCTGTTCAATATCTATCTATAAAAATTTGCCACTCGTACAATATCTGCAAGAACACCTGCTGCGGTTACTTCCGCTCCTGCCCCAGCTCCTCTTATAACAAGAGGCATTGGTCTGTACCGCTCTGTTGTAAAAGAAACAACATTGTCATTCCCACTTATTGAGTGGAAAGGATGAGAGCTATCAACCGTTTTCAATCCAACTTTCGGCTTTTTATTTCTTTCATATTCTCCTATGAACCGCAGTACCTTGTCCTTTTTCTCAGCCTCTTTTCTCATCAAATGAAAGTAGTCGTCAAATTTCTCTAACTCTCTGAAAAAGTCTTCCACAGATTTTGCATTAATACATTCTTCAGGTAGAAAACTTTTAATTTCAATATTGTTCAATTCTATACTCTTACCCGTTTCTCTTACAAGAATTAGCAATTTTCTCGCAACATCAATTCCACTCAAATCAATTCTTGGATCGGGTTCGGTGTAACCCTTTTCCACTGCCTCTTTCACCACATCGCTGAATTTTTTTTCACCAGTAAAATTGTTAAAAATATAACTGAGAGTTCCGGAAAATATACCTTCGATTTTTATAATATTATCTCCGCTCACCATTAAATCTCTTAATGTATTAATTATAGGTAATCCTGCCCCAACATTTGTTTCGTATAAAAACATCACATTACGCTTCGCTGCGGATTCCCGAAGCTGCCTGTATTTTTTGTAAGGTCCAATATTTGACAGTTTATTAGACGTTACAATTGAGATACTCGCCTCAAAAATATTTTCGTAAAAGTCAACTACTTCACTACTGGCCGTACAGTCTACAAAAATAGAATTGGGTAAATTTAGACTGATAAGCTCTTTTACAAATTCTTTCAGATATGCTCTTTCTCCTGAGTTAGACAGTAATTCTCCCCACTCCGATACATCAACTCCTTTTTCATCAATAATCATCTTTCTCGTATTTGTAATACCCGCTATGTTTATTTCAAGACGTTGATTACGTTTGAAATCTTCAAGTTGATTATTAATCATTTTCAACAATGTAGAACCAATTAATCCTGTACCAACAATAAATATATGAATTGTTTTGGTATCTGACAGGAAAAAAACTTCGTGAATAGCATTAAGGGCTTTCGTCTCGTCTTTTTTATAAACAACAACAGAAATGTTTAATTCAGAAGAGCCCTGAGCTATTGCCACAACATTGATACCGTTTTTCCCAAGAGCACTAAACAGCCTTCCAGAAATGCCAGGAGTTGACCTCATATTTTCACCCACTACTGCTACAACGGACAACTCTTTTTCTATAATTACACCATCTACTATATGAGCTTTGATTTCCAGTTCAAATTCTTTCTCTATCAATTTCTTTGCAAGGCAAGCTACATCTGGAAGTACTGCCACACAAATAGAATGCTCTGATGATGCCTGACTTATAAGTACTACGTTGATATTTGCTCCAGCTAATGCACTGAACAGCCTTCTTGAAATTCCTGATACACCTATCATCCCGCTTCCCTGAAGCCTGAGAAGAGAAATATTACTTATTGATGAAATCCCTGTTACGGGAGAACGAGAGTACTTTTTTTTCTTCTTTTTTATAACAGTACCAGTGAAATTAGGTTTAAACGTATTCAATATTTTTATGGGAATACCTCTTACCAACGCTGGCTGAATAGCAGGTGGATTAAGTACCTTTGCACCAAAATGAGAAAGTTCCATGGCTTCTTCGTAGCTGAGTTCTTCAATAGAAAAAGCTTTTGGGACTTTTCTCGGATCAGCAGTCATTACGCCGTTCACATCTGTCCAGATTTGAATTTCGTTTACATTTAAAACATTACCAATAATCGACGCAGTATAATCCGATCCACCTCTTCCAAGAGTTGTAGTAATTCCCTCATCTGTGGAAGCAATAAACCCTGTAACAATCGTAATAGTTCTGGATTTTGTAAAATAGGCTTTGATTTTTTTTGTTGTTTTTTCAAAATCAACCCTTGCGTTCCCAAAATTGTCATCTGTCACAATTATATTTCTTGCATCTAAAAACTCAGTATCAAGCCCCAGTGATTTACAATATCCATTCAGAATAAGAGCTGACAGCCTTTCGCCAAAACTTAGTATTAAATCAAGAGATTTGTTAGTCAATTCCCTGAGGAGAAAAACGCCTTTTACAATCCCCTCAAGTTCATTAAAAATTTCTTCGACATCTTTTTTAAGAACATCACTATTCTTATTATTATCAAACAGTGCATCAATCCTCTGATAGTGAATACCTTTTAATTCATCAAGCTCTGCTTTGTAAGAAGTTTCTCTTGAGCTTGCAATCTGAGCAATACTGACTAACCTATCAGTAACTCCTGAAAAAGCAGAAACTACAACCCATAGAGCAGGTTCTTTGGCGTAGGCCTGCTTGATGATCTCTACAACTCCTTTTATGGCCTGAGGATTACCCAGAGAGGTACCGCCAAATTTTAAAACTTTCATACCTACATTCCCGAGAGTCTTTAGTTAAATGTTTTTTTCTGCCTTCATCGAATTCCAGTAAATGAATATACATAAGATTATAAACAATATTAATCCAAGCCAGTTGCCAAAATGGCCTGTATTATGGAGATTAGGAATAATTGTAGTATGGTACTTATCTTCAAAGAATTTCAAAAGTGCTGTAAAAACACCTATAATGGCGCCTCCCGCAATAAGACCGGAGGCTACAAGCAACCCCCTATCATGCCGAGCTTTTGAAAGAGCTTCATCTTTTGTGGAGCGTTTAACAAACCAAGCAACAATTGCACCTACCAGAATTGGTGAGTTAAGCTCTATTGGAAGATACATCCCAAGGGCAAAAGCCAGGCCTGAAACACCTATCATCTCAACAATGATAGCAATCACCATACCTGTCACATAGAGAAACCATGGAGCATGTTGCCCTGCTTTCATCAGGCTGCCAAGAACTGCGGCCATTGCGTTGGCCTGCGGTGCAGGCATTGGATGTGGGTGTGTGGGGCCAGGTGAAAAACCGTAGACATTTGCAAGAAGAATAATAACAGCAGTCACTGTTACAGAAGCTACTGCTGATGCTATAATGTTACTCCACTGAATATACTTAGGTGTTGCTCCAAGCCAGTAACCAATCTTGAATTGAGTCACAAGACTACCTGTCATGGATAGAGCGGTGCACACAACACCTCCAATCAAAAGTGTAGCAATCATTCCTGTTTTACTGTGCAACCCCATCTGGCTCATTATTACAGCAGTAATAATAAGTGTCATTAACGTCATCCCGGAAATGGGAGTTACACTGATCATTGCGATAGCCCAGGCAGAAACAGCAGCAAAGAGAAAAGCGATCAGCAAGGTCAACCCAATTGCTATCAGCGAAATTTGTGTTGCCCCTCCAGTGTGAGAAAGAACTGAAAACCTGAAATATATCCACAGTAAGATTGAGACAAGAACAATCAATCCAATTACGACAGGCATTTTAATATCCTGATCATATCGAGCTGGTTTGGCAGTAGTTTCACGAGTACCGCGAGATTTAAAAATTTCTCCAAAAGCCTGCTTTAAAGCATTTACAATTACACCTGACATTTTTAAAATGGAAATCAGACCTGCCATAAAAATACCGCCGATGCCAACATACCGGGCGTAATTAAAAAAGATATCTTCTGCCGGCATTTCTGATAAAGGAGGTAAACCCGGAGTAATACTGGTTTGTATAAAATTCCCGAAGTGTGCAAAAATAGGCACAAGCACAAAATAAGACATCAGAGATCCGGCAAGGATTATAGCAGCATAGCGTACACCAATTAAGTAACCTAACCCTGCAATAGCAGCAGAAGTATTTAAAGAGAAAACAGCCTTTATTTTGGTGGTAAGTGGGTTAAAAAATCCAACCATGGAAGTAGTGAAATTTTCAGCCCATGCGTGCATGGAAGGTCCCAAGAAATCGAATATCGCACCAATACCCATTGAGTAAGCCAGAATTTTGGCATGAGAGCCTCCCTTTTCACCGGTCATCAGGATTTCGGTCGTAGCTGTAGCTTCAGGGAAGGGAAGCTTCCCGTGCATTTCAGCCACAAAGTAGCGGCGGAAGGGAATAAGAAACAGTACGCCTAAAACTGCCCCAAAAAATGGCACAAGAAAAATCTGAAAAAACCCGGAAAGATGTTCAATGTGGAGCACATAAACAGCCGGCATTACAAAAACTGATCCTCCCACAACAATCCCTGATGTAGCACCGATAGCAAGTATATTAATGTTTTCAAGAAGAGTACTTTTGCGGGCAAGCATAGCTGAAAATCCAACAGCGAGGATAGCAATTGGAATTGCTGTTTCTATACCCTGGCCCAATTTCAGTGCAATATAAGCAGCGGCCATCGAAAAAATAATAGTCATAGCAAATCCAAAAACTATTGATCGGGCGGTGATTTCTAAAACCCCTTTTTCTTGATGAATTACAGGTGTATAAGTTTCGCCAGGCCTTAGTTCACGGCGGGCATTTTCTGGAAGTTGGAGTTCTTTTTCAGACATACCAATCTCCTTTAATAATGGGAAGAATGTAGTATAAATTATTTTGGGATTGTCATAAAATAAATAAGATTTTTAAAAAATAAAAGAGAAAAATTGGAATTTTAGGGGAATATATCAATGACAGAAACAAA
>CAYYPT010000042.1:0-16064 GCA_964473625.1 uncultured bacterium
ACAGGACGTTTTCTTTTCCCAAACACAACTTACCAATCACTATCAATATGCGCTGAGATGGTTAAATATGGAGCTTCCCCAAGTATTATTGCCCGAAATATTTATCAAAGAATGTCTCCAGAAACTTTAAAGGCTCTGGCAAAAGCTCTTTCGACTCTCGAATTTCATTTTGATGGAGTTGTTTCGAGTATTTATCTTCCCAATGACATTCTTTCTTCTAACGGTAAAATTGATACTGAGGGTTTTGTTGATTATCTGATGGCAGTTAAAGAAAACGAAGTGCAGTTTTTCATGCTGGAAAAGGAGCCCAATCATTTCCGGGTAAGTTTTCGTTCCAAGGAATATGTGGATGTAAACAAGATTGCAAGGCAATTCAATGGTGGAGGACACATCCGGGCAGCGGGATGCAATATAGATGGAACAGTAGATGAAGTCAAGAATAGGATTTTAGAAGTATTAAAGAAACATCTACCAAACAAATAAAAACGTTTTTACCCATCTTCGATTTTGAGGCTGGTGAAATTTTAAATATAAACAAACCAGCCGGTATGACCTCGTTCAGTGTTGTGGCAAAAGTACGAACCTGGACACACTGTAAAAAAGTAGGCCATGCAGGAACACTTGATCCTTTTGCTACAGGGGTGCTTCTCGTTTGCACGGGAAAAGCTACAAAACGTGTCTCTGAATTTATGGAATTAGAAAAAGAATACGAGGGTGTAATAGAACTGGGAAAAACTACTGAGACTGATGACAGAGAAGGAAAGATTTTACAACAACAGGATGTTCCGGTATTTTCTATCAAGGATATACAGTCAGTTCTAAAAAAATTTATAGGAGAAATAGAACAGGTTCCTCCAATGTATTCTGCTTTAAAAAAAAATGGTGTAAGGCTTTATAAATTAGCACGGAAAGGCAAAGTTGTTTATAGAGAACCACGGAAAGTTAAAATTCATGAAATAACACTTCTGAAATGGGATAGACCTTTTCTTGAGATTAGAGTAAAATGTTCAAGAGGAACGTATGTTCGTGCTCTGGCACGAGATATTGGCAAAGAACTGAGGGTAGGTGGTTATCTGAAAGAACTATGCCGGACGAGAATTGGTACATACAGTATTAAGGACAGCTATACATTAACTACTTTTAGGGAATTTTTATCAGTAAAAAAATGATAGTTTATAGAGATGTTGATGAAGTCCCTTACCGAAAAGATTCCTACTTAACCATTGGTACTTTTGACGGTATTCATTTAGGGCATAAGAAAATAATACAAACTTTGGTCTGGAGTGCACAACAGAAAAGATGTAGAAGTGTGGTAGTCACTTTTTATCCGCATCCTCAAACAGTTGTTAGGACTAAGGAAGTTCCTATTGCGCTTCTTACGCCTGTCGATGAAAAGATTGTTCTTCTGGAGAGTTTGGGCCCAGATGTTGTTTTAATTCTTCCTTTTTCTCAAGAACTGGCTCGCCTTAAACCCGAAATTTTTGTAAGTGAGATTTTAGTCTCAAAAATTGGGGTTCAAAAATTTATTATTGGTTATAACCATGCGTTCGGTCAAGGACGAAAGGGAAGCAAAAAGCTTCTCAGAGAATTGGGTAGCCAATTTGACTTTTCAGTCGAGGTAGTTTCTCCAGTAAAGGTTGGTAATGAACCAGTTAGCAGTACCCGTATCAGGCGTTATCTACTGGATGGAAATGTCCATCGAGCTAATTTGTTACTTGGACGGAACTACACGGTTGAAGGTATAGTTAAAAAAGGTAAAAATATAGGACAGAAGTTTGGGTTTCCAACGGCTAATATCGATGTAATAGGAGAGAACAAATTAGTCCCTAAAGATGGTGTTTATGCTGTCATTATATATATTAAAGGCAAGATGTTTCAAGGAATGGCTAATATTGGTTATAAACCTACTGTAGATGGCTCATCCTGGAACGTTGAGATTCACATTCACAATTTTTCTGATGACCTTTACAACGAGAAACTAAGAGTTGAATTTATAGATCGTATTAGAGACGAAAAACGGTTCGATTCAATCGATGCCTTAATTTCACAGATAAAAAAAGATCGAGAAAAATCTATAGAGCTTTTATCAAAGAATTTATAGGAGGCAAATATGGGATTACCCAAAGAGAAGAAACTGGAAATCATTCGAAAATATGGTAAAAACGACAAAGATACTGGCAATACCGCAGTCCAGATTGCTCTTTTAACCGAGCGGATTAGTCAGCTTACAGAGCATTTTAAGGTGCATCGAAAAGATCATCATTCACGCAGAGGTTTGTTAAAGTTAGTAGGTCAGCGGAGACGTTTGTTAGATTATCTAATACGTAAAGATTTAGAAAGTTACAAGGGTCTTATTAAAGAGCTGGGAATTAGAAGATAACAATAACCGAAAGGAGGCAAAAAATTGATAGAGGTAGAGCATCTTACCAAGCAGTATGGAGCGAAGACAGCTATTGATGATGTTTCCTTTCACGTAGATAAAGGAGAAATTTTAGGATTTTTAGGTCCTAATGCTGCTGGCAAAACTACTACGATGCGAATTTTGACCTGTTATATGCCAGCTACAAGTGGGACCGCAAAGGTTGCTGGCTACGATGTTTTTGAGAATTCGCTCGAAGTGAGAAAACGTATTGGCTACCTTCCGGAAAATCCACCTTTATATACCGAAATGACCACACGAGGATACCTAACTTTTGTTGCCAAAATTAAAGGTATTGAAAATCGTGAAGTGAAAGTTCGTGTAGAAGAAGTTATGGAAAAAACAGGTATCAAAGATGTAGCCGATACAATTATTAAATATCTTTCCAAGGGATATAAACAAAGAGTTGGAATTGCCCAGGCAATAATTCACAATCCTGATGTGCTTATTCTGGATGAACCTACTGTGGGGTTGGATCCAAAACAGATTATTGAAGTTCGTGAACTTATCAAGAGTCTGGGCGGCGATCATACAGTTATTCTTTCTACACACATTCTTCCGGAAGTTAGCATGACATGCGGAAGAGTTGTTATTATAAATAAAGGAAAGGTTGTTGCCTCGGATACACCTGAAAACTTAACAAAGCGTTTGAAAGGTTCTGAAAGTCTCTTTCTTGAGGTAGAAGGTCCAAGAAAGGAAGTCGAAACTAAAATAAAGATGGTAAAAGGAGTAAAAAAGGTAGACTGCGAGGGTACAACTAACGAAAATGTTGTAGGATTTAAAATTGAGACAGAAATAAATAAAGATTTAAGAAAAGAGCTGGCTTCATTAATTGTGAATCAAGGGTGGGGACTCCTGGAGCTTCGTCCTGTTGGAATGAGTTTGGAAGAGATTTTCTTACATTTGACTACTAAAGAATAAGGAGGTTTTGTTGGCATGAAGAACTGTTGTGCTATTTTCAACCGGGAATTACGTTCATATTTTACTTCACCAATTGCATATGCAGTTCTGGCGGGATTTCTTTTTATTGCAGGATATTTTTTCTATGCCATCCTATCCAGTTTTTTGCAATATGCCTTACGTTCTTCAATGCAAGCACAGTACTACAGGATGGCGCCTCCTGCAATTAATGTTAACATGCTGGCACTGCGCCCATTTTTCTATAATATAGCTATTATTATGGTTTTTGCTGTCCCGGCGATCACAATGCGGCTCTATGCCGAAGAAAAGAAAACGGGTACTATCGAACTTCTTCTCACTTCACCGGTGAAAAGTATAGAAACAATTCTGGGTAAATATTTTGCCGCACTTGTGCTTTATACGGTGTTGATTGCCGCTACAGGCATTTATCAAATTATTCTTTTTACCCATGGCAACCCAGAGATTGGGCAAATTCTTTCCAGTTATTTGGGGCTTTTTCTTTTAGGAGGATCTTTTATTGCAGTTGGAATTTTTGTGTCAACTCTCACTGACAATCAAATTGTGGCAGTTTTTGTAACGATGATACTTCTGCTTTTGTTCTGGGTAATCGGATGGGCCAGTGATTTTGCCGGTTCTACAATCGGAGGTTTCCTGGGCTATATTTCACTTTTAACTCATTTTGATGAATTTGCCAAAGGTGTTATTGATGTAAAAGATATTGTGCTTTATCTCAGTTTTATTTTCTTTTTTCTTTTTCTGACGTGGACATCTGTTGAATCGGTGAGATGGAGGACAAAATGAAAAAGGTACTAACTATTCTTGTTAATGTGTTTAATGCTATTAAAAAAATTCTTTCTCTTCGTTCAGTTCGATATGGCGGGAATACACTTGCAGTATCAGTAATTTTGTTAATTATTTTGGGTTTGGTTAATTTTATTGTAAACCGACACAGTTATCGGTTCGATCTTACTGCGGCAAAACAGTTTAGTCTTGCCCCACAAACTCAGAAAATTTTGAAAAATCTTAAAAAGAACGTGAGGGTAACTGCGTTCTTTAAATCCGGTGAGAAACGGCAAATGGAAGATCTTTTGAAGGCGTACAGATTTTATTCTAAAAAGTTCAGCTACGAGTTTATTGATCCTGATCGCAAACCTGCTATTGCCAAACGATATGGAGTACGAACTTATAGGACCTCAGTAATAGAATGTGGTGATAAGGAAGAAAAGATTACATCTACCCAGGAACAGGATTTAACAAATGCGCTGATTAAAGTTACTCGAGAAGGTAAAAAGGTGATTTATTTCTTAGAAGGACATGGTGAAAACAATATTGATGATACTGGTAGGACAGGATACAGTAGTGCTAAGAAAGCAATTGAAGCAGAAAACTATGAAGTGAAAAAGCTAATTTTGGCTGAGAAGAAAAGCATTCCAAAAGATTGTTCTATTCTTATAATTTCCGGTGCAAAGAAAAAGCTTTTCCCCGCTGAACTGGATACGATACAGGCATATCTTGAGAAAGGAGGAAAAGCTTTGTTTCTTTTAGATCCAGAACCCTCTTATGGATTTACTGAGTTTCTGGATAAATGGGCTCTGAAGATTGGGAATGATGTTGTTCTTGATGTTAGTGGAGTGGGAAGACTTTTTGGAATGGGACCTGCTGTTCCGTTAGTTTCCTCTTATGAATCACATGCAATTACACGCAAATTTCGTGTGATGACATTTTATCCATACGCCCGTTCAGTTACACCTAAAAAGAATCCAGGAAATGGCTTAACTGTACAGGCTTTGTTCAAAACTAATTCGAGCAGTTGGGGTGAAACTAATTTAAAAAGCAAAAAAGCCAGCTTTGATAAAGGTGTGGATCTCCCCGGACCTGTTACACTGGGTGTAGTTGTTACAAAAGAAGTAAGTAATGATGCCGCTGGCAAAAAGAAAACACGACTTGTTGTAATTGGTGATTCAGATTTCGCTAACAATTCTTATTTTGGTGTACAGGGAAATGGGGATCTCTTCATGAACATAGTAAGCTGGCTTGCCGAAGAAGAGGATCTCATTTCAATTCGGGCAAAACGTCCTGAAGACCGCAGGGTCTTTCTAACAGCCAGACAGGCTAGGTGGGTTATGTATTTAACCGTAATCTTAGTGCCGCTGGCTGCTGTAGGAACTGGAATAGGAGTTTATATACGGAGAAAAAGGCGATAATATGAAAGGAAAAACAACGCTTATTCTCGCAGGCATTTTTGTAGCTCTGGCTCTGTATGTATATTTTTTTGAAGTTAAAGGTAAGGCAGAAAAAGAAAGAGCAGAAGCAAAGGCTAAGAAAGTGTTTCAATGGGAGAAGCAGAATGTCCAGAAGATCACTCTAAAACGTTCCTCTGGAACCGTAGTCTGTGTGCGTGACAGTAATGAATGGCAGCTTTTATCGCCAATTAAAACTGTTGCTGATAAGTCCACAATTAATAGTATGCTTTCCAGCCTAATAGACACAAAAATAGAGCGAAAACTGGAAGGTGTAAAGACTCTCGCTGATTTTGGCCTTGCTCCTCCTAAATTTACAGTTATATTAACATCTAAAGATAATAAAAGTGATACCCTGTTCTTTGGAAACAAGAATCCAACGAAAACTTATCTTTACGCAAAAAGACCGGGTGAATCAGGGGTATTTCTTACTGGTACCTCGCTCTCTTATTATCTTACAAAAAAAGTTTTCGATTTTAGGGATAAAACTGTACTTCCATTCTCCAAAAAAGACATAAAACAAATTACATTAAAGCACAAAGGCAGAAAAGACATTGTTATTTCTAAGGAAGGCGATGGGTGGAAAATTATTTCTCCTATTGAGACTCAAGCAGATAAATCTGCTGTTGATGAACTTTTGAATAAAGTAAAATGGGCAAAAGCTAAGAGCTACGAGGATGAAAAACCAAAGAATCTCAGAAAATACGGCCTTACACATCCTGTGATTACTTTAATCCTTACCATCGGAAAGGAGAGAGCGGAAAAACAACTTTTAATTGGTAAGAAGAAAAAAGATGATCGCTACTATGCTAAAGACGTTACAAGACCTCCTGTTTTTACTGTTGATAATAATTTTGTTAAAGGTTTGAATAAAACTCTCTTCGATTTAAGAGACAAAAAAATTGTTCATTTCAATAGAGAAGAAACTCATTCCCTTACAATTACATATAAAGATAAACCAACATTTGCATGTCAGAAGGATACAGCAGGAGATTGGTATATTCAGTCTCCTAAAAAGGTCAAAGCCAAATCATGGAAGATAAGCAGTATTATTACAAAAATTGAGGACCTAAAAGCAAAGAAATTTATCGGGAAGGTTTCTTCTAAATTCCATCGTTATGGCCTTAAGTCACCGCGTTTAGAGGTTTTTTTGAAAGATAAAGATGGGAAAAAGATTGTTGATATAGTTTTTGGGAAGAAAGCTGGTAAGGATCAAGTTTATGTTATGAACAGGATTATAAATTGGGTTTATCGTGTAGACAATAGTATTATTAAGGATCTTACACCTGATATAAAAGACTTTGCTGCAGAAGAGAAAGCCAAAACTAAAGCAAAATAAAGGCCGTTGTTATTGTAATATCTGGGACCAAAGCAACTGCGCCTCCATAATTAGGAGAAAAAAATGATTATAAGAAAAAGTATTGAATTAGAAGGACGGACATTAACTATTGAAACAGGAAGAGTTGCCAAACAGGCTGATGGCGCAGCTATAGTACAGTATGGAGATACTGTTATTCTAGCTACAGCCGTTGCGTCTAAAAATCCTTCCGAATACCAAGGTTTTTTCCCTCTTTCTGTAGAGTATCGTGAAAAAGCATATGCCGCCGGAAAGATTCCCGGCGGTTTTTTCAAGAGAGAAGGAAAACCACAGGAAAAAGAGATTCTCAGCGCGAGGCTTATTGATCGACCTATACGACCTCTTTTCCCAAAAGATTTTCCTTATGAAGTCCAAGTTATTATCACTGTTCTTTCCTCAGACAGAGAGAATGATGCTGATGTACTTGGGACAATTGGTGCTTCTACAGCTCTTTCAATTTCAAATATTCCGTTTGAAGGGCCAATTGCAGCGGTCCGTGTAGGCAGACTAGGGGGGAGATTTGTTATTAATCCTACATTTTCTCAATTGGAAACCAGCGATATGGATGTGGTGGTAGCAGCCTCAGATGAAGCCATTGCCATGGTGGAAGGTGAAGCAATGGAAATATCTGAACAGGATATGCTGGCTGCTCTGGAGTTTGGACACGAGAATATAAAAAAGATTATTAAACTTCAAGAGGAATTTGTGGCTGAAATAAAGCCTGAAAAACGGCCTTTAGAACCTGTTGAAATTGATACTGAGCTTATCGAAAAAGTTAGAAGTACAGCTATGGAACAACTTTCCACTGCATTGAGTCTTCCATGTAAGAAAGAGCGTCAGGAGTCTATGCAGAAAGTACTCAAATCTATTCAGGAATCATTGGCAGAATCATATCCAGAGCAGGAGATAATCATCGAAGAAATTTTCCATGAAGTAGAAAGAGAAATTGTTCGAAAAATGATTCTGGAAGATAAAAAACGGATAGACGGAAGAGGTTACGATGACATCAGGGATATTTCATGTGAAATTTCTGTTCTTCCTCGTACCCATGGATCGGCTCTTTTCACCCGTGGTGAAACACAAAGTCTTACTGTAACGACTCTTGGCACAAAGGTGGATGAGCAAAAAATAGAAGGTTTAGATGGCGAATCATGGAAAAGTTATATGTTACATTATAACTTTCCTCCTTTTAGTGTGGGAGAAGTAAAGTTTTTAAGAGGGCCGAGCCGCCGCGAGATTGGACATGGTAATCTGGCAGAACGTGCTTTAAAACCTGTGATTCCGACCGAAGACGCTTTTCCATACACAATTCGGATTGTGTCCGATATTTTAGAATCTAACGGTTCTTCCTCTATGGCAACTGTTTGTGCTGGTTCTCTCTCTCTGATGGATGCCGGAGTTCCTGTAAAATCTGCTGTTGCTGGGGTTGCTATGGGTTTGATAAAAGAGGATGATAAGGTTGCAATATTAACTGATATACTTGGGGAAGAAGATCACCTTGGAGACATGGACTTCAAAGTTGCAGGAACAAGAGACGGCATTACTGCATTCCAGATGGATATTAAAATTACGGGGATTTCTTCTAAGCTTTTGGAAGAAGCACTTGAAAAAGCGCGTCTCGGTAGACTACGGATACTTGATACTATGGACGCTACTATCAAAGTGCCGAGGAAGGAAATTTCTCCTTATGCTCCCAGAATATTCGCTATGCGGGTTGACATTGATGATATTGGCCTTGTTATTGGTCCTGGTGGCAAAATGATTCGAGAAATCATTGAAAAATCTGGAGCAGAAGTTAACATTGAAGATGATGGAACCATTCAGATTGCTTCTGCTGATGAAAATGCATGTAACATTGCTAAACGGATGATAGAATCTATTGTTCAAAAACCAATAGCTGGAAAAGTTTATAAAGGAAAGGTAAAGAAGATTACAAATTTTGGTGCTTTTGTGGAAATTTTGCCGGGTAAAGAGGGACTTCTCCATATTTCAGAAATTGCACCTCATAGAGTTGAACATGTGGAAGACTATCTTAAGGTAGGAGATGAAATCGAAGTTAAGTTGTTAAAGATTAGCCCTGACGGAAAGTTTGACCTGAGTCGTAAAGCTCTTCTCAGAAAATAATAGGGAGGCGAGAGAATTAAAAAACCAATGGGAGAAACAGTCCAGAAAACTATACTTGATAATGGAATTCGAATAGTTTCTGAAAAAATCGACTATGGTCAATCTGTTTCATTGGGAGTATGGATTGCAACTGGATCGAGGAATGAATCTAAAGATCTCAATGGTATTTCTCATCTACTTGAACACATGATTTTTAAAGGGACCAGTTCACGATCTGCATATGAGATTGCCACAAGTCTGGAATCTTTAGGCGGCAGTCTCAACGCATTTACTGATAGAGAGTTTACATGTTTTTATGCTACTGTTCTGGAGGAAAACCTTTCTCAAGCCGTTGATGTTCTCGGAGATATTATTCAAAATGCAGTGCTGGATGAAAACGATCTTTTTAATGAAAAGCATATTATATTTGAAGAAATTAAAGAATTAGAAGATACTCCTGAGGATTTTGTTCAGGATTCTCTTGTTCAATTGATTTTTGATGATCATTCTCTGGGGCTTTCCACACTTGGTTCTTACGAATCTGTCGAGAAAATTAAAAGAGATGATATAGTTGAATACAAAAAAAAGTTTTATACACCAAATAATATTATTGTTGCTGCAGCCGGGAGAGTAAATCATGACTTTCTTGTTGAACTGGTTCAGCAGTTTTTTCAATCATTTCCACAGAGACCGTCTACATTTTTAGAACCTTTTAAACTTGGAAATGTAACTTTTAAGAAAATAAATTCTTCCATTAAACAAACTCATATTACCAAAGGGACTTTGGCTTACAGTTATAACGATCCCAGGAAATATCCTCTAATGGTTTTGAATACAGTTCTTGGAGGAGGGATGAGTTCCAGGCTTTTTCAGGATTTGAGGGAAAAACAGGGACTGGCGTATTCTGTTTACTCTCTTGTAGATCTCTGGTCCGATACAGGCTTATGGAGCGTGTATATAGGAACCTCGCCCCAAAATTCTGAAAAAGTATTACAGCTTATTAATGAAGAGCTTAACAAAGTTTACGAAACAGGTATTTCTGCTGTTGAGCTTAAGAGAACCAAATCTCAATTGAAAGGAAATTTTATTTTAAACATGGAGGATATCAGCAGCAGAATGAACCGATTGGCTAAGATGGAACTGTACAGTCAAAACTATATACCTATTGACGAGGTAGTATCCAGGGTAGAAGCTGTTTCACAAGAAGATATTCGTTCCTTAGCACACGAATTATTAGATAGGGGGAAAATATATACTGCGATCATAGAGCCGGAATAGCTTTGGTATGGAGAAGATATTGAAAATCTGTAAGATTCAGAAGAAGGTTCAAAAGGTTATTCAATTCAGTAGTCTTGGGTTTTTGTTAATCTTATTGATGGGTTCATGCGAAAAGGACATGAGTCCATTTGTTCTTCACGACAATTCTCAACCAACTGTCAATCCTATCCCTGCTCCGGATGTTATTATTCCATTGCCAGTCTCTGATGTTCCTACTGGGAAGCTGTTTACTTTAACTAAAAAGACTAATATATACATTTCTCCTGATATTCAGGCATTGAGAGAGATAGGGCATTATCTTGCTGATAAACTTATGTTCGCTACAGGATATGAAATCAGAATATTACCAACGACATTAGATATTCTTCCTGAAGGTTCGATCTGGCTTACCACGAAAGATGGAAATCCTTCCCTTGGTGAAGAAGGGTACGAACTCAATGTTACACAGAAGTCTATCACCCTTTTTGCCTTTACTCCCTGTGGTGTTTTTCGTGGCATACAAACCCTCCGACAGATTTTTCCTTCGTCCATTGAGGCGCCTACGATTCTGCCTGGTCCCTGGCAAATCGTCACAAGAACCATTAGAGACTACCCGCGATTTGCCTGGCGGGGGGCAATGCTGGATGTGGCACGCCATTTTTTTAGTGTGGAAGATGTAAAACACTACATTGATCTATTAGCATATTACAAGATCAACGTTCTCCATCTACATCTGACCGATGATCAGGGATGGCGTATTATGATCGAATCATGGCCTGATCTCGCGATCTATGGGGGCAGCAGAGAAGTCGGTGGAGGTCCAGGCGGATATTATTCACAGGCGGAATATGCTGATCTTGTAGCATATGCAAAAAGCCGGTACATGATGCTGGTTCCGGAGATTGATATGCCCGGACACACAAATGCTGCCCTGGCCTCCTATCCAGAACTCAATGCCAATAATGTAGCACCTCCCCTGTACACGGGAACACACGTTGGTTTTTCTTCTCTATCTGTGCATAAAGATATCACGTATACTTTTGTTAGTGACGTAATCAAAGAAGTTGCCGCCTTAACTCCTGGTCCCTACATCCATATTGGAGGGGATGAAGCGTATCTTTTGAGTGATTCAGATTACAACTTTTTTATTCAAAAAGCTGATTCAATTGTACGATCCTATGGGAAACGAATGGTAGGGTGGGAAGAGATTGCCAGGGCCAATATTTCGTCTTCATCAATAAGCCAGCATTGGCACAGCAGCAATCTTGCGCGAACAGCAGTGCAAAAAGACCTGAAGATTGTTATGTCTCCGGCGACAAAGGCGTATATGGATATGAAATACAACAATTCAACACCCCTTGGACTGACCTGGGCTGGATACACTAATGTGCAGGATGCATATACCTGGAATCCTGCAACGCAAATTGACGGTGTAGCAGAAAATATGATTATGGGTGTGGAGGCACCCCTCTGGACAGAAACCATCCAGGCTATTGACGACATTGAATTTATGACCTTTCCAAGACTTCCTGGTTATGCCGAAATTGGCTGGACACCAGAGGCTCTAAGGGACTGGGATACGTACAAAATTCGGCTTGGTTCTCATGGTCCAAAGCTTGAGGTAATGGGTATTAACTTTTATTACTCTCCCCTGGTTCCCTGGGGGATTACAGACAGCCTTGCTGTCGCAACAGCTAGATAATCATTTGTATCGCAAGGAGATAGCATGAGTATTCCATCTGTTTCCAGACGAGGTCAGTCCACACCTGCCTCGCCAATAAGAAAGCTTGCCCCTTATGCAGATCAGGCAAAGGCAAGAGGAGTGAAAATTTATCATCTCAACATTGGTCAACCAGATATTCCTACACCACCTGAGTTTTACAATGCGCTCCAAAAATTTGATGATAAGGTATTAGCATACGGTCCGTCTAATGGTTTGCTTTCATTTCGGAAGAGCTTAAAAAAGTATTATCATGGTTATGGTTTCAGCCACATAGACGAGCAGGATATTATGGTAACCACTGGCGGGAGTGAAGCAGTTATTTTTTCCATGATGGCAGTCGCTTCCCCTGGGGAAGAAATTATTATTTTTGAACCATTTTATCCTAATTACAACGGATTTGCCCGTATGGCAGGAATAAATCTTGTGCCTGTTAGTACTGACCCTGAAACAGGTTACAGGTTGCCTTCCATCGAGAAAATCGAGGAAAAGATATCTTCAAAGACACGGGCAATTCTTATTTGTTCACCAAACAATCCCACTGGAACAATACTTACCCGTAAAGAGATGGAACAAATAGAAGCTCTTGCACTCAAGTATAATCTTTTTGTTCTCTCTGATGAAGTTTACAGGGAATTTACGTTTGATGGAAATCACACGGGGATTTTGTCGTTTCCAAAACTTTCTCAACACGCTATTCTCATGGATAGTCTTTCCAAAAGATACAGTGCCTGTGGCGCTCGAATTGGATGTATAGTTACAAAGAACAAAGAGGTTATGGAAACCATTTTGAAATTTGGTCAGGCCCGGCTCTGTCCTCCTACATTAGAACAGATAGGAGCCTCTGCAGTTGTAGAAACCGGTGATAAATATTTTAATAAAATGCTGGCAGAGTACAAAAAGAGAAGAGACACAATTTATCAGACTCTTACTGATATTCCAGGAGTTTACTGCAAAAAACCTCAGGGTGCTTTTTACATGATGGTTACTTTTCCCGTGGCTGATATCGAAGATTTTTCTCGATGGCTGTTAACAGATTTTACTGTTAATGGGGAAACTACCATGATTGCTCCAGGTCCAGGTTTTTATGCTACTCCCGAGAAAGGAAAACAGGAAGCAAGAATTGCTTATGTTTTAAATACCGGGGATTTGGAAAAAGCCGCTAATGTCTTAAAAGAAGGTTTGTTTGCATATAGAGAAACATAAGGTTTCTTTTTGGAAAAATCTTCCTATAAACTCGTTCCGATTTTAACTTTCCATAAAGTGGATTCTTCCTTCGAATGGGGTGTAACAAGAGTATCTCCATCTCGATTCAGGAAAGTTCTGGAGTTTTTGAGTGAGAAAGGTTTTCAGACCGTTTCTCTCCAACAACTTTTTGATTCCACTTTTATTTTACCACCAAAACCTATTGTGCTTACTTTTGATGATGGTTACGAAAGTATTTACACTCATGCCTTTCCTTTGATGCAGGAGTTCAATTTTACTGGAACCATTTTTATAATTACAGGTTACGTTGGCCAATTAAACGAGTGGGATATTAATCTTGGCTGGAAAAAGTTCCGCCATCTTTCCTGGGAGCAAATTATTCAACTTAAGCGTGCCGGGTTTGAAATAGGCTCGCATACTGTTAATCATCCAAGTTTAGTGAAATTAAGTGTTTCTTCTCTGAAGTTTGAGTTAGGATATTCCAAGAAGGAAATAGAAGACAAAATAGGGGGAGAAGTTCATTTTGTTTCTTTCCCGTTTGGTCGATACAACAAAAATGTTATTGACGTTTCTCTGGCCTGTGGATACCACAAAGGATGTGGATATTATTTGTTTAATAAAAAATCCCAAAAAAATGGAGAAAAATTTGTTTTAGAGCGAAAAGCTTATTATCTTTTTGATAGGCTCTGGAATCTTAGAGCAAAACTGAGGGAAAACAGATGGAGTTTTTTTGAAGATATGAAATTAAGGGCGATTAATTTCTTTTCTTACGGGACTTCATTGGTTAAACCCGTAAAAACCAAATAACACAGAACTTTCCAGAGAGGTCAAAGATGGATGGCCCAAAGATCCGAAGGCTTTATTATTCTGCCGGGGAGATTGCAAAAATTGCTGATGTGAGTCCCCGTGTGTTGAGAACCTGGGAGAGGAAATTCCCGAGTTTTAAGCCTTCTAAAAGTAAAACTGGGAGAAGGTTATTTCGACCCGAAGACTTGGATCTGATATTACTGATAAAAAAATTTAAAGAGTATGGTTATACCGACAAGAAAATCAATGATTTGCTTCTAGGAACCAGTCACGAAAAAACAAATTTAGGAAAAGTGTTGCAACATAAAATAGATAGTGAGAAGCGTTCTCTAATTTTTGAGATTAAAGAAAGTCTGGAAGATATATTAAATCTATTAGAGGAAACCGAACCGGGTCGATCAAATTCCGGATTCTAAGTTTTTATTGTTTTCATCTTGGATTCATTAAAAAAAGAGAAAAAAATAATGTCAACAAAAGAGATAACAGTATGTCCTGTCTGTGGATACAGGTTCGAAAAATATAAAAATCCCATACCTACAGTGGATATTATTATTGAGCTGCAAAAGGATATTATCCTCGTTGAACGGAAGAATCCTCCATACGGATGGGCAATTCCAGGTGGATTTGTTGATTATGGGGAATCAGTAGAAAAAGCAGCTGTCAGAGAAGCGAGGGAAGAAACTTCTCTAAATGTGCAACTTACCCATTTGCTTGGAGTTTATTCTGATCCCAATCGTGATCCACGGCAACATACGATTTCTACAGTTTTTGTAGCCAGGGCAAATGGTGAACCAACTGCCGCTGATGATGCTAAACAGGCCCGCAGATTCAATGAAAAAAATCTGCCCTCAAATCTTGCTTTTGATCACAAAAAAATCCTGGAGGACTATTTTAGATGGAAAAGGAAGTTGAAGTGACTAAAGTGGAGTAACGGGATGTATCATGCTTAGCCTGTAGAAGCATCTAATATTCTACATATTGTGTGTTATGTATCGCATCACCACCTGTGTGTTGATTTATTATTAGTGTCAAAATATGAACTGCTTCACCGATCTTCTTATGGAATATTCACCTTGATTTCTTGGGTTACTTGTAATATATTTATCTATCACTTGAAATTATCCCCTGATTATTATTTTTGTATATTTTTAAGTTTCTTTAAATATAATAACTTAGGAGGCGAATTTTAAGTCTTTTTATTCCTTATCCGTTAATTTGGGATAGAAGTACCTGGGCATTTGTCGATTTTGGGGTTGCCATTATTTTACTAGTTTCATTATTCTTATTACGAAAACCAAAATCCGAAAATGGTGGTGTTAACAAAAAGTCGCCTAACAGCGGATAAAAGGTAAAATGAAATTTTGCATAAATTGCCTTTGGCAACTTCTCTCATCCCCAGAACGTTATACGCAATTAGTCGCTTGAATATAAAATAAATGACAGGAGGTATCAAAAATGCCGAAAAGCCGAAAGAGAAAGAAGAAGAGGAAAGCTAACAAACACAATATTTCCAGTAGAAATTTTCCTTTAAAAAGTCAGGCAAGTTCTCCTCAACAACAAATTCGACGGGAAAGAGAACGCATGCTTTCTGTTCTTAATTTTGATGAACATCTTCGTGAGCAAGTTGAAGATATGTTTAATATTAACCTCAAGGGCTTACCTCCCGGGAAAGAACCTATATTTTTTTCTACAGCGGTCTTTAAAATAGATAACGCAAAATTGGTAATGGCAAAAATCGAACAACTTCCTGATGTTGATCTCACAGATGAGGATAAAGATGGTGGACATTATATTTGGACTCGGGCTTATCCTAAAGGGCATTGGAATCCTATGAGTACTATGCCAGACGCCAGACAGATCATTGGGAACATCCATGTGAACTTTGACAACACACTAAAGCTTGAAACAAAAACTAAGGGTTGGATGACCGGACTAATTTACTATATGATGAGTATATTGGGGAAAGATATAAAGCTTATTAACTTGGAATTTAAAAATCCTTTAGACATGTTAAGCAAGTAATCATGATAGATA
>CAYYPT010000043.1:0-16030 GCA_964473625.1 uncultured bacterium
TACTCCTCTGACAACACGGTCAATACCATTGAGGTCGGGGAATATTTTAACATTCTGATATCCAATTTTTCTAAGGATTGTTTCTACTTCCTCGCTCTGTCCATCTCCAACTTCCAAAAAAAGTTTTCCGCCTTGCGTCAATATTTCTTTTCCTATTTCTCCGATTGCCCGGAAAAAGAAAAAACCATCTGCACCTCCGTAAAGTGCATCTTTTGGTTCATATCGTCTAATTTCTTCAGGGAGGACCTCCCATGCTTTTTCAGAAACATACGGTGGATTAGAAACTACTAAATCAAAAGGTGGCATAATAACCTGGCAGAAATTTTTTTCTCTTATGTCAGTTTTTATAAATTCAATTTTTCCTTCCACATCATTAAGTGCAGCATTTTCTCTGGCGATAGATAAAATCTTATCATTTGTATCAACAGCAACTATCTTTGCTCCGGTCATATATTTAGACAGGCTAATGGCTATATTACCTGAACCGGTGCCAATATCCAGTATTTTAATTTGCTTTTCACCTCCTGCTTCTTCCACTATTTTCTCCACAAGAGTTTCTGTTTCTGGTCTTGGTATTAGAACATCTGGTGTAACTTTAAATGAAAGCGACATAAATTCTGTTTCGCCCAGAATATACTGAAGTGGTTCGTGAGAGGCTCTTTTTAAAAGTAAAGTTTTATATGTTTCCCTTTCCTGTAAACTTATAGGTTTTTCAAACTGCAGATAGAGATCTATCCTCTTAAGTCCAAGAACGTGTCCCAGAAGTTGTTCTGCATTGAGCCTTGAATTATCAATTCCTCTTGTTTCTAAAAAAGCAGCCGCTTCTTTAAGAACATCTATCAACCGCCATTTTTTTTCTTTGTTTTGGTCGTCAGTACTCACATGTAGTTTCCTTATTATTAATCCCGATTCTCTCCTCAAGGACAGAATCTTAAAAAACATAACAATTTTTGAGCAAAGTTTCAATGAATTTATATAGTTTTACCTTGCATCACAAATAAAATTTATTATATTTTTATCAGGTAACAATAGGAGGAAAATTTATGAAATTAGCCATAATTGGCACGGGTTATGTCGGATTGGTTGCCGGCGCCTGTTTTGCAGAAACAGGGAACAATGTAATTTGTATGGATAAAGATAAAGAAAAAATTGACAAACTACACAGGGGGATAATTCCAATTTACGAGCCGGGTCTTGATATAATGGTTGAAAAGAATGTGAAGAACGGAAGGTTGAAATTTTCAACCGACATTAAAGAAACCGTCCAAAATTCAGAAATCATTTTCATTGCCGTTGGGACACCGCCAGATGAAGACGGTTCTGCAGATCTAAGCCACGTTCTGGCAGTTGCAAAGGCCATTGGTCAGAATATGGATAGCCCAAAAATTGTGGTTAACAAAAGCACAGTACCTGTCGGCACAGCAAAAAAAGTTAAGGAAACAATTAAGAAAGAAACTGACATTGAAGTGGAAGTAGTATCAAACCCCGAGTTTTTAAAGGAAGGAGCTGCTATCGATGATTTTATGTATCCTGATCGTGTAGTGATTGGCACAAGTAATCCTGAAGTAGCAGAAAAAATGCGTGAGCTCTACTTACCCTTTGTGCGAACAGGAAATCCTATCATTATTATGGATGAGGTAAGTGCTGAATTAACCAAGTACACTGCTAATTCCATTCTTGCCACAAAAATTTCGTTTATGAACGAGATAGCCAATCTCTGTGATCTGGTGGGTGCAGATGTAGAAAAAGTACGAAAAGGAATTGGTTCTGATAAGAGGATTGGATATTCCTTTATTTTCCCTGGCGTTGGTTATGGCGGGTCATGTTTCCCAAAGGATGTAAAAGCCTTGATACGAACAGCTAATTCTGTTGGGTATCCGATGCATATTCTTAAAACAGTTGAAAAAGTCAATGAAAATCAAAAGAGAATTTTAATCCCAAAGATTTTGAAATATTACGATAATGATTTGTCAGATAAAACCTTCACTATTTGGGGTTTGAGTTTTAAACCCAAGACAGATGATATGCGAGAGGCCCCATCCCGCGTTATTATTAAGGAACTCTATGAAAAGGGCGCTAAAATAAAAGCTCACGATCCTGTTGCTATAGATGAAGCTCGACGTCTCAAATTAGACAAGACTGCTGCTCTTTGCAAAGATAATTATGAAGCACTAAGAGAAAGCGATGGACTTGTGATTGTTACAGAATGGCTGGAGTATCGTGAACCTGATTTTGAAAGAATGAAAAAACTAATGAGGCACCCAGTGATTTTTGACGGACGCAATATCTTTAATCCCAAAAAGGTTCGTGAATTGGGTTTCGATTATTTTGGCATTGGAAGACAGTGAGGTTAAAAAATATTCTTAAGACAAAATTAAACTTTTATAGTGTATAACTCTTTCCAACGGCAATTAATTTTAAAAGATAAAATGCTCTCATGTACAACATGGGAACAAGGTAACCATAACAAATAGGAGGAACTGTATGTCAACAATTATCGATGTAGAGGCACGTGAGATTCTTGATTCACGCGGCAATCCAACTGTGGAAGTAGATGTCCTTTTGGAAAGTGGAATTATGGGTAGAGCTCAGGTTCCATCTGGTGCCTCCACAGGTGAACACGAAGCTGTTGAACTCAGGGATGGAGACAAAACTCGTTTCCTTGGCAAAGGAGTAACCAAAGCAGTTGATAATGTAAACGAAACTATTGCCGAGGAAATTATTGGTGAAGATGCTCTTAACCAGATCGATATTGATCAAACCCTTATCGAACTGGATGGCACTCCCAATAAATCCAAGCTCGGGGCCAACGCAATTCTGGGTGTTTCCTTGGCAGTAGCTAAGGCAGCAGCCGAGTTTGTTGGACTTCCTCTCTACCGGTATATCGGTGGGGTTGGAGCCCGTATTATTCCTGTTCCATGTATGAATGTAATAAACGGTGGTGCACATGCAGACAATAACGTTGATCTTCAGGAATTCATGATTGCACCAATTGGTGCTTCTTCTTTTAAAGAAGGTTACCGTATGGCATCAGAAGTTTACCATCACTTAAAAAACGTCCTTAAAAACCAGGGACACAGCACGGGTGTCGGGGACGAGGGAGGCTTCGCCCCCAATCTACAGTCGAACGAAGAGGCTATCAAGGTAATTCTTGAAGCCATTGAAAAAGCAGGATATAAACCTGGCGAGGATTTTTATCTGGGGCTTGATCCTGCCTCCAGCTCTTTCTTCAATACAGAAAAAAACAAATACATCCTTGCTTCTGAAAATAGAGAGCTTAACTCTGAGGAAATGGTTGATTACTATATAGATATCGTAAAAAAATATCCTATTTTCTTTATAGAAGATGGCATGGCTGAAGATGACTGGGATGGTTGGAAAATCATGACTGAAAAATTGGGTGATAAAATCCGACTGATCGGTGACGATCTTTTTGTGACCAATCCCGAACGACTCCAGATGGGAATTGAGAAGGGAGTAGCTAACAGTATTCTGATCAAGCTAAATCAGATAGGTACTCTTACAGAAACTCTGGGAACAATCAACATGGCTGATTCAAATGGCTACACATGGATGGTTTCCCATCGCTCCGGAGAAACAGAAGACACTACCATAGCAGACTTAGTTGTTGCCACTGGCGGTGGTCTAATTAAAACCGGTTCACCCTGCCGTGGCGAACGTATTGCTAAATATAACCAGCTTCTTCGCATTGAGGAAGAACTCGGAGAGGCAGCCATTTACTATGGGAAACGTGCCTTGAAATGAAGCGCAAATCTACAAAGAAGAAGGGTTGGATTATATTTTTTTTGTTATTTCTAACCCTTCTTCTACTTCTTTCCATTGGAAAACGTGGATTTATCCAGCAAATTCGAGTGAGACAGGAGCGAAAACGGCTTGAAAGAAAAATAGCAGAACTTAAAGAAGAAAAAAAGAAACTGGAAGAGGAGAAAAAGAAACTGAACAATTCTGAAGAAATCGAAAAAATAGCCCGCGAAAAATATGGAATGGCAAAGAAAAAAGAAAAAGTATATCGAATAGTCCCAAAGGAGAAAAAATAATGTGGAATTGGATTCGTAAGACTTTGCTTGCCGGCCTTGTTGTTCTTACTCCTATCATTCTAACTATTTATCTTCTTGCTCTCCTCTTCCATCTATTAGATGGGATTTTAAAAAATTCTGTTGTCCGCTTCCTGCTCGAACATGTTGGTCTTGCTCACTTAAAAGTCCCTATCCCTGGAGTCGGAGTTCTTGTTATCCTGCTCATCCTTTTTCTTACAGGAATTATTGCTAGAAACTATTTTGGGAAAAAAGTTATTGAATTGGGAAACTGGATCGTTACACGCATTCCTCTCATCAATCGGATTTACATTGCCATAAGAGAAATTATTGAAGCAATACTATCTGAAAAAAGAGAAGTCTTAAAAAAAGCCGTACTAATAGAGTATCCACGAAAAGGACTCTATTCCATTGCATTCTTTACACAGGATACCACAGGACCAGTTCAGGATACTCTTGACAAAGATGTAATTAGTGTTTTTCTCCCTACAACGCCAAATCCAACATCAGGTTATCTTCTCTTTGTTCCCAAAAAAGATGTTATAGAACTGGAGATGCCTGTGGAAGATGCGCTGAAACTGGTAATTTCTGGTGGTTCTGTTCATCTTAACAAACATCGAAACATTACTACTCCAATCTGGCATAAAAGAAAAAACAAAGGGGAGAAATAAACCATTACTTTCTCACCGTTCGATGAAAACCAAACTTGTTCGCCTCTGGCGGATTAAAACCCCCTTCCAGAAGAAACACTGTATAGAGAGAATCGTAAGATACTTTGTCATGATAACTATAATCTCTATGTTTCTATCTTCAAGAGGATTTTCTGGCTCGCTGGATTCTCTCAGTACATATTATACACGAGGGCTAAGCACCGAATCATGGCGAGGAGGATTCGTCTATCAAAGCATCATTTTTTCTCGCTACAAACTTTATGTTTCTGAAATTCTCTCGTCTTCCTGCCTGGAACTTAGCCCTACAGCCAATAAATGGAAAGACCAGCACTATTTTTTGCTGGATCTTACCCGTACTATAAACCAGAAATTTTCGGCAAAACTTATGGGAAAAAGTCTTACCTATTCTGACAAACAATCAGGTTATCCTAACGACATTCGCACACAATTCATTGGAGTGGGTGCTGAATACAAAGAGGAAAATTTTAAAATACCTCTTCTCCTGGGAATAAAAAGAGATCAACGATTTAAGCAAAGTGATCAGGGCGCAAGCTACAGGATTTCTGTTGACAATACCCGCTTTGAGCTGGCCAGTTATATAAACAGATTCCATACAGCCTATGAGGAAGACGATCTCCAGCGAAGGAAGAATAATACTTTCACCATTTCTTATCTTGTTAATCGTACTTTTCAAAAAGGAACCAGCGATTCTTTAAAACTATCTATGAATCATCAGCGAAGAGACTATTACATCTCGGAATCTGGCGAAATCGAAAACAGAGAAGAAAAAGAACAAAAACTGGAAAACTTTCTCACGTACAAAATCAGTCATAGGTTTCTCTGTCGTATTCGGGGAACAATTTCTACCCGTTCTCTTAGAATTAATCTTCTTAACAATTCTCAAAAGAAACTGAAGCGTCAACGTAAGGATTTTTACACCAGTGGAGACATTAGTCTGTATTTTAAAATTTCGTCTATTCGGGCAAGAGCGTCCTTAGCCTATCTTGGTGAAGAACAAAAATATCTGGTAACAGAAACTCTTCCTTCATCTCCTTATTCTGGAAACAACTTTTTAATTACTCCTGACAATCAAAGTGCTTATACTACACTTTCTTTGCAAACATGGTGGCAGTTTTCCAAGAATGATTCTTTAATTTTTACATCGTATCTTCAGCGATTTCGTTACGACACTCCTGATCCCACTAATTTTGACGATCGCGACGAACTTCGTTTTCACACAGATATAAGAGAAATTCATACATTTTCGCCTTGCTTAGCCTTACATCTTAATGTGAGTCTAAATTTACTCCATTTTGTTTACATATACGGTGAAAAGAGCGCAGACAACAACTGGACACGTATTCTCCGATTAAGCCCAACTCTATTCTGGTCTCCTATACCTCGGTGGAGATTTTCTCATTCCACAGAGGTTCTTATAAATACTGTTGATTATGATTATGAATCCATGCTTCCCAGTATCAGAAGTTTTCTTTACCGTAAATTCCAACTTGAGGATTCGGTCAGGGTTTCTCTTACACCGAGGGTATCACTTCGGCTTTTTTACCGCCTTGAATTGGATGAAAATGGAAAATTTCTCTGGGACCGATGGACAGAACAAAAACTTGCTGACCGGGTAAGCCGTACAGTTACAGTAAGCATGAACTATCGCCCTGGAAAAACAATTAATATTAGCCCTGGGTATACTTTTTATTCCCGACGCGGTTACCGCTATAAAGTGGGTCTAACAAACTTGCAGGAAAAAAATATTATGCTTGTTTTCAAGAGTTACGGACCTATTTTACGAATTGGATATACCAGTGAGAATCTACGTTTTATTCTGGCAGGGAACACAATCATAACAAATACACCCAGTACGAAGAAAAAGATCTTGACTCGTTTTAATTTAGGATTAAGTTGGATATTGTAACATTCATACAACGAAAGAAAATCAGATGAAAAAAAATCCTCAAGAAATCACAGTAATTATTCCCAGCAGTCTTAAGGAACTCAGTAAAATTGAGCGCCTCGCCGGGGAAATAGCCCGGGAAATGAATTTTTCCGAAGATCAACAGGATAATTTTTCTATCGCTGTTACAGAAGCAGTTGGGAATGCCATAATTCACGGAAACAAAACAAACCCAAAGAAAAAAGTTCAAATTGTTTTCCGGCCCAAAAAAGACAGGATCGAGGTTTCCGTAACTGATCAAGGTCAGGGATTCGATTTGAATAAAATTTCTAATCCTCTTGCTCCCAAAAACCTCATGAAAGAAAGCGGCAGAGGGATTTTCATCCTAAAAACACTAATGGACGAAGTTTCGTTCTCCTTTTCCCCAAAAGGGACTACTGTTAATTTTGTTATAAAAAAAAGAAAGTGATTTAAGTGTTAATACTATACCTGACATCACTTTTATATCTTACTCTGGGTATAATAATTATACTTCTTGGTTTTATTATTTTCAAAGAAAATTTTCGCCAGCGTATCAACCGAATTACCGGAGTTATGATGTTTTTTGCTGGCACAGGACCTGTTTTTGCTGCATTCGGCCTTCTTCTCCAGACATCAGCTGTAACTCATATTGACATCGAGTTCTTCCAAAAAATTTTTCTTGTCTGGGAGTTTTTCTTTCCCCAGATGGTTCTTTTTGCTCTTGTTTTTCCCAGAGAAATAAAATGGGCAGAACGTCATCATTATCTCGTCTATCTGATTTTTATCCCTCACCTTGTTCATTTCTTTCTCGTGTTAAGTTTTTCTTCGCCTGACCAGGTACGCACCTTGCTTAATTTGCAGGCAATCTCTGATCGTTTCGGCCTGATAATACAGCCTGTTACTATCTTACTTGGTTTTTCCCTCTCTTTGATGAGTCTTATCTATGAATTTCACACCAATTTCTTTGCTCTGATAAATCTCATTTACATCATAGCAGCTATTACTGTAATGACCTGGGAATACAGGAAATTAAAGAGTCTCCATTTCAAGAAGCAGGTCGGACTTGTGCTGTGGGGAATACGATCAAGTGTAGGACTTTACGCTATTGCTTTCATTTTCCCCCATCTTCACATTATACATATGACAGAGATTGCGGCTCATCTTCTCACATCCATTGCTTTACTAATTGGAGCTGGCTCAATTGCCTGGGCTATTATACGGTATCAATTCATGGATATACGCCTCATCATACGCCGCGGATTGATTTTTTCTCTAGCATCTGCTGTTCTTATAGGGTTATATCTTCTCATTTATAGTGAGGGGAAAAAGTTTTTTAACACCATTGTAGGCGTGGATGTCCCCATTTTAGAAATTCTTTTTATCATTCTGGCACTGATTTTCTTTCAACCTATTTTAAGTTCTGTAGAAAAACTAATTGAACGTATATTCATGAAAGACAAAATGGATTACAGAAACGTTCTTCAAAATCTCAGCCACGAAATTATAACTACCTTGGATCCATTGGTACTTCAAAGAAAAATTACCACTACTCTGAAGGAAGTAATGTCACTTGAGCAGGTAGAGCTTTTTTCTCTCCAGAGGAATGGCACTTTTTCGACTGGCAAAAATAACTTTTCTTTTAAACCCGATGAAGAATGGATTCAGATTTTAAAAGAAGTAAAAAGTCCTATTAGTTGTGATGAACTTTTGTTGAGAATAGGCAGCGATAGGGCACTGGAAAGATTGCAAAAGTTGAATGGTTTTCTGTTGGTTCCTCTTATACACCAAGAAAATTTGGTGGGGATCCTTGTGCTTGGACAAAAAATTACCAGAACAACTTTTACAACCGAAGAAATGACTATTCTTTCTGTTCTTTCTAACCAGGCTGCCATTGCTTTGGAAAATGGGCGTCTCCATCAAGAAATAATAGAAAAACAACGGATGGAGGAAGAACTGTTCCTTGCCCGTGAAATACAACAGAATCTTCTCCCCTGTGATCACCCTGAAAATGAAAATTTTGAATTAGTTGGGTATAATCTTCCTTCCAGAGAGGTAGGTGGTGATTACTATGATTTTATATCTCTGGATGAACATAGGATTGGTATTGCCATCGGAGATATATCCGGAAAAGGAATTCCTGCAGCTATGCTCATGTCCAATTTACAGGCAGCTCTGCGTATTTCAGCTTTGCAAACTCAAAATACAAGCAAAGTTATAAAGCAGCTAAATATACATATCACCAGGACTACCTCACCAGAAAAATTTGCTACTTTTTTCTACAGTGTTTTTGATATACATAATTTTACTCTGGAATATACAAATGCAGGTCACAACTTTCCTATTCTCTGGCACAGGAGTGGAACCTATTCCTCGCTCAGGCAAGGTGGAATCGTTATTGGAGTGATGAAGGATGCAGTGTACCGGAGTAATCGAGTAACTTTAAAGCCAGGTGATTTCTTAGTGATGTATACTGACGGAGTTACTGAAGCTGTCAATCCTTACGACGAAGTGTTTGGTGAGCAACGTCTTATCCATGTTCTGGGAAAAACTACTCAACAATCTGCTAAAGGAATTATGGAAACTGTACTTAACGCAGTAATTGATTTTACTCATGGTCATCTGCAGTCTGATGATCTTACTCTGGTTGTATTAAAAATAAAATGAAGAAAATAGATTTGAAAACTTTTCCCCGGGAGGAACTCGACGAGTTCATTGCTGAGATAGGCGAGAAACCTTTTCGTGCTTCTCAGCTCTGGTCATGGATTTATCAAAAAGGTCTTACATCCTTTGATGGGATGACCAATATATCCCGGAACCTGAGGACAAAACTAAACAGAATTGCTCTGATTAGTGCTCTCAAACTTGTTGAGAAAAAGGTTTCGCCTGTTTCTGAAACAACAAAATTTCTCTGGGAATTAGAAGACGGTCTTAAAATTGAATCCGTCTACATCCCTGAGAAAAAAAGGAGAACTATCTGTATATCAAGTCAGGTCGGATGCTCTCTTGGATGTTCTTTCTGTGCTACGGGGGCTATGGGATTTTTTAGAAATCTTATGCCGCACGAGATCGTTAACCAGGTTTTATCCACCCGTCAGGCAGTAGGAGAAAGGCTAACTAACATCGTTGTTATGGGAATGGGCGAACCATTTCTCAACTACGATAACGTAATGAGAGCACTAATGATTATCTCTGATCCTGAAGGGATTGCCATTAGTCGTAGAAAAATCACTATTTCCACTGCTGGTATTGTTCCACAAATTTACAGATATACTGAAGAAAAACGCCCATTCAAATTGGCTATTTCTCTTAACGCTACGACAAATGCCCAGAGGAATAAACTCATGCCAATTAACAGGAAATATCCACTTGAAGAACTTATAAAAGCCGCACGTTTTTATACACGTAAGTTGAAAAGACGGGTGACATTCGAATATGTCCTTATTAAAAATATAAACGATACTCCTGGAGACGCCGAACGTTTATTGAAACTCCTCAAAGGAATTCCATGTAAAGTTAACCTTATTCCATATAATTCGACCTATAAAAAGTATTCCAGGCCAGACAATGAACGCATACGCATCTTTGCCGACTCTATTCGTCAACTTTATGCTCCTGTTACTCTTCGCCTGAGTCGTGGCGATGACATAAATGGAGCCTGTGGACAACTGGCTGTTTCTACGTAACTACAGTTTCCTAAAATTTGCTATGTAAATTCGACCATAAATTAATTTCGACAGAGCCTATTCTAAGAAATCCTTCGGAAAAGATCCAATCCTCTTCATACTGAGCAGAACCACATACTATGTTCTGTCTCATCTTCTTTCAAACCTGTATGGTCGCCGTATCCAGATAGAAATTTTTTTTCCATTTTTTTTAGCAGGTAAGTATAAACTTTTGTAAGCAGCCTGTATTGCAGCTTTTTCAAGTATCTTACTTTTAGTAGTGTTTTGCAGCACTACAACACTATCTACCTTCCCTTTAGAATTTACCAGAATTTTTAATTCCACAACTCCTTCTACTCCTTTTTTTCTTTCTTTTTTGGGATATTCTGGAATTACGTCTTTAATGGGACGAAGTCCTATTCCCCCTGAATTTATCCCTTCGCCTCTGTCTCCAGCCGTATCAAATAACGGTATCCCTTCAGTGAGATTGAGCTTTGTTTCCTCAATAGTTTCATCCTCTGGAAGATACTCATTTTCTGTTGGAATTGGAACCTCAGGAAGCACAGGAGGGGGAGGAGCGCCAGTTTGAGAAGTTGCCGGAACTATATCCAGCGAAAAAAAAGAATATCCCTTAGACAAGAATTCTCTATTTCTTTGCTTCGGTATGCGGCGGAACAACACGAATAACAGAATAGTAAGTATCAGCGATAAAATTAAAGCCTTTTCAAAACGAATCCGATACCGTATCTTTTCCTTTGCGTAAAGAGGATTTCCTGAGACTTTCCTGTGATTTTTTTTTGACATTTTTATTATTCTTTTGATGACTTACTAAATCCATCAGAATCCAATCTGTAATATAAAGATAGTAAATTTGCAATGCAATCCAAATTCATTTTATCCTTGACAAACCGATAAATTCTTGTTATACTTAAACGGAAAATTTTATATAGTGAAAGGAGTTATATCGCTTGTACAGAATTTTTATTGAAACGCATTTTGCTGCTTCTCATCAAATCTATGGATATGAAGGAGCATGCAGCGGACTTCACGGCCATACCTGGAAAGTTGAAGTGGAAGTCAAAGCAAACCAGACCAATGAGCTGGGCATAAGTTTCGACTTCAAAGAGTTAAAAGCTATTACTGAGCCAATAATCCAGCAGTTGGATCACCATCACCTTAATGAGGTGCCTCCATTCGATCATGAAAATCCGACAGCGGAGAATCTCTCACGATATATATACGAAAAAGTTAGGGGACAGCTTCCAGCTCATATCAGTATTTCCAGAGTAACTGTCTGGGAATCGGAAAACTACGCTGTTTCCTATTCTGAGGAGTGAAGTGCTAAAAGTAAACGAGATTTTTTACTCCATTCAGGGAGAATCTTCGTATGCAGGATACCCCTGCGTTTTTGTTCGTCTTACAGGCTGTAATCTCCGCTGCACATATTGTGATACTAAGTATGCCTACGAAAAAGGCACAAATATGACTATAGGGAAAATTCTCGATACTGTAAGTCGATATGAATGTCCCCTTGTTGAAATTACAGGAGGCGAACCTCTTCTCCAGGAGGAAACTCCTCAGCTGGCTAAAGCTCTTTTAGAAAAAGGTTTCCAGGTGTTAGTGGAGACCAACGGAACGCAAAACATTGATCTTTTAAAAGATAATGTTGTACGAATTGTTGATATTAAAACACCGAGCAGTGGTGAAAGCGATAAAACCGATTGGAAAAATCTTGATAGGATCTACAAAGATGATGAAATAAAATTTGTTCTGGTGAATTTTTCAGATTACGAATGGGCAAAGGGCATTGTTCGTAGATACAACCTTACCCAAAAGGTTACTGTTCTTTTTTCTCCTGCCAGTGGTGTTAACTTGGATCCAGCAGAACTTGCACAATGGATCTTAGATGACAGGCTTAATGTTCGACTTCAACTCCAGTTTCACAAAATACTCTGGCCGGATAAAGATAGAGGGAAATAAAATGGGCAAAAAAGCGATTGTTCTTCTAAGTGGAGGGATTGATTCTTCTACTACACTGGCAATAGCCAGGGATCAGGGTTTTGAGCTTTATGCTATGAGCTTCCGATATGGACAGAAGAATTCCTATGAAGTAGAGGCAGCCCAAAAAATTGCAGAGCAGATAGAAGTTAATGAACATTTAATTCTGGATATCAATCTGTCTCCAATTGGAGGATCTGCCCTGACAACCGATATGCCTGTTCCAAAAAATAGATCAGAAAAAAAAAGGGAAAAGATTATTCCTGTTACGTATGTTCCCGCCCGAAACACGATCTTTCTTTCTTTCGGGCTTGCATGGGCAGAGAGTATTGAGGCATTTGACATCTTCATTGGCGTCAATTCAATTGACTATTCTGGTTATCCTGACTGCCGGCCTGAGTTTATAAAAGCTTTCGAGCAGATGGCAAATCTTGCCACAAAAGCAGGTGTTGAAGGCAGATCATTCCGCATTCAGACACCACTCATTAATATGACCAAGGCTCAAATAATCCGGAAAGGTACAGAATTGGGCGTTGACTACAGTCTAACGCAGAGTTGCTACGATCCTGCCCCTGACGGAAAAGCCTGCGGGAAATGCGATAGTTGCATCTTAAGAAAAAAAGGATTCGAGGAAGCAGGAATTCCTGACCCCACTGTTTATAGTAACTAAGCTTTTGAAAAAATAGAGGAAAAAGATGGCTAAATTAAAAAGAGGACAGGAAGAAATTTTAAAATCCCGTCTTACAGCAATAGAAAATAAATATCCTCATCGGGATTACGAAATCAGTATTACCTTACCGGAATTTACCTGTCTTTGTCCCATGACGGGATATCCTGATTTTGCTACAATATACGTAAAATACATTCCTGATAAGCTTATCCTGGAGCTAAAGTCTGTAAAACTCTACATAAATAAATTTAGGGATCAGGGTATATTTCACGAGGAAGCCGTCAACAAAATTCTTGATGACCTTGTTGAAGCCTGCAGTCCCCGCTGGATGGAGGTGGTTGGAGATTTCAATCCGCGGGGTAACGTTAAAACAGTGGTGAGAGCAGAGTACAAAAAGGGGGATTGAATTGTGATAGATGTCCAGAATCGGCCTGATCACCGTAAAATTGATATTGACAGAGTTGGCATAAAAAATCTTAGCTATCCTATTACTGTTCTTGATAAAAGCAATAAGATTCAGCACACAGTGGGATCAATCAATATGTATGTGAGTTTGCCTCACCGTTTCCGTGGAACTCACATGAGCCGCTTTATAGAGATTCTTAATGAATATCACAGAGAACTTCACATAGATGCTGTTGGAGAAATATTACAGAAAATGAAGGAAAAACTCCACGCGGAAGAAGCTCACATGGAAGTTTCCTTTCCCTACTTTATCGAAAAATCTGCTCCAGTGTCTAAAGCTAAGAGTCTTATGGAATACAGATGTAAATATATTGGCACTTTAAGTGATCGGGAAGATTTTATACTAAGCGTTGCCGTGCCTGTTACAACACTCTGTCCCTGTTCCAAAGAGCTTGCAGATCGCGGTGCACACAACCAGCGCTCTATTGTCAGGATAAAAATCAGGTACACTGGTTTTGTCTGGATTGAAGAACTCATAGAACTCGCAGAAAGTTCTGCTTCCAGCCCAGTCTATTCTCTTCTAAAAAGAAAGGATGAGAAAATAGTTACCGAACATGCCTATGATAATCCTAAATTCGTCGAGGATGTAGTTAGGGAACTCGCCCAAAAACTAAATTCTGATCCGCGTATAATATGGTACAATGTGGAATCAGAAAACTTCGAATCCATCCACAATCACAATGCTTACGCCTCCATTGAACGGAGAAAGTAGTTATCCTTCTGAATTTTTTCTCCTAAAATTTTCTAAAATAACTTGACTTTTTCAAAATAAATTTATAGAATATTACTAAAAATTGCTGTTTTTTTATTCGAGTCTAAGATAACTGGAGAAAAGTCATGGTAAAGAAGCATATATCTTTTTTCGTATTTCTTTTGGTTATCTCTTTTGTGTTTAATAAACCAACAGTTTTCGGACAGAGTTTCACTGGGCATCTTGTTGTAAGTTTGCCGGAGTATATTAAACCGCAGTTTCTCCGTCCCAATGATCCTGTGAGTGTTGCCATGGGTTTAACAGGAACTGCCTACAGAACAAGTGCGTCTGCACCGCTTTCAAATCCTGCTGGTCTGGCAAAGTTGGACCGTCTGGAATTGAGTTTTTCGCACATTCCTTCACACAATCTTTTTGGAGAAAATCTTTACAATCAGGAGGCAGTTGCTGTGGGTCTGCCTTTGCCAGCGGGATTTGCTTTAGGTTTTCATTTTTTTTTACCTGAATTTTGGCGAGATTAATACGTGGAGTCCCTCTCACCCCATAGACAAAAAAGAAAGAGCAGGTATCCGCCAGTTTCAATTCACTGCGGCTAAGAAACTTAATATAAGTGAAACAGCATTCTTATCCTTGGGCAGCAATGTAAAGCATATCAATTTTTACCTCGGGTCTCCCTTTATGAAAAAATGGCTGCTTGATCTTGGCAGCCGTGTCAGATGGAAGTTTGCCAAAAGCTGGGTTTCTATGGGTGTTTCGGTAACAAACATTGGTTCTGATATAGAGGAGAAATACATTTCAATGGATGGGGAGAGGCATACTTTTAAAGAGCCAATAGCCAGATTTTTCCGTCTCGGTCTGGCATGGGGAACGATTGGTCAGAGTATATCAAGACAAGGCGCAAATCCTCAATTCATGGTAACAGTAGAATATCAACAAGATTTATATAAGAATAATAAAGAATTTAGTTATGCTCACTGGAAATTTCTTGGATGTGGTCTGGAAGGTTGCATTTTTAACCATCTTCACGGAGAGATCGGTTATCATTTTGATCTTCGCACTAAAAACAGGTACGGAAATTACAAAGGCCTTACCTACGGTTTTGGATTTGAAACACCCAAAAGCATTTCTCCTTCTTTTCCTTTAGGCCTCCAGCTTTCTTACGGCAAAGGAGTCAACCAGGGGCTTATCAATCAAAATGTAATTGCAGTAACTCTGGTTTATCAACATTAGGGGAAAATATCATGAAATACCTACAATATGTCCTGCTGAGTGTGTGTATATTATTTTTTCGACAACTATCGGCTAAAAATGTTAGTTTTACTTTTGACCCATACGTTATTCCACAAATGCTTCGTCCTGGCGATCCTAACAGCGTGGCCTTAGGAATAGCAGGAGTTGCTTACCGAATAGGCGTTCTTTCGCCTTTTTCCAACCCAGCAGGTCTGGCTGATTTAGAGCATTTTGAACTTTGTTATTCACACAGCCCCTCCATTGAATATTGCCTTTTTGAAAAGCCAGTTAAGATCGGTAATCAAGAAACTCTTGCTCTGGCTATTCCTTTGCCCTCGGGTTACACTATCGGTGCAAATTTTCTCTACATGAATTTTGGCAAGGAGAAAAATCCGCTGACTGGAAAAGAAAAGAGAGCTTCCATCAAGCAGTTTCACCTGAATGTGGCTAAAAAAATCGCTTTTTTGTATATTGGCAGTAGTGCAAAATATTTATATCAAGATTATTGTGGTTTGATAAAAACAACTTCCTGGGCGTTTGATCTGGGTATTCGAGCACACTGGGATTTCATATCTGAAGCAAAAACGAATGGGTGGCTGTCTGTTGGAGCTTCTGTTCAAAATCTTGGTCCAGATGTTAATTA
>CAYYPT010000044.1:0-15592 GCA_964473625.1 uncultured bacterium
GGATTTGTTTTCCTGTGGTGGTAAATTTGGGTTTGCTCCCACCGAGAAGAATGTTGAGTCCACGTCTGTCCATTGCAGAAATAATATCCAGTACATTTGGATCCAGAACTTCAGGGTAGGGAAAAACAACGGAGTTGTATTTTCGTTCTTTAATTTGTATACCATTGGGTAAAATACGACTGTTTTTAAGAAGTGCAGTTGAGACAACATCTAACTGAATTCCAGCTTTTATCAATTTTAAAATTAATTTTCTTATTGATTCAGTTATCTCCTTGGCATCGTTTGGGTCCTTAACCATAATCGTTTCGGTTGGGAATATAATAATCACGTCTGCTTCAGGAGAACGAAACCCAGTGATGTTATTTATCAACTCAATTTTTTTGTTCCATTCTTCCGCCTTGCGAGTATGAGATAACCATTTAATTGAAAAGAGTCCCATTAAATCTATCAAATATGAAAGTTCTTCTTTAGTGTAATTTTTTTTGTGGAAATTTAAGAAGGTTGTTTTAGTTTCAGAGAAAATACTCAAACTCTTGGCAATGGCCAGTGTTGGAATAATAGAATCGGAATCAAAGCTTTTCGCTCCTTCTGTTTCTGTGAATATTAAGTTTACTTTATCTAGACTCCGCCATGGGTCAAGATTCCCCTGGACTAATGAATCAGCTGGGTTCTTTTGGAAATTAGAGGTGTAATGAAGTCCAATATTCAGCTGACTAAAAAAACTATGGATAGCCTTAAAGAAATCTTGCTGTGCACCGAAGACAGTATCCATAAGAAGTGAGTAATAATTACATCTTATATATATGTGAGATCCATCATCTACATTTAACACTAATCCGTATAAAACCTCTCTTAAGTCGTATCCGTATTCTGATATAAAAGAATTATAAAGTGAGAGACTTACTGGGAAACGTCCCATTTCTACCAGGTAACCTGTTCCTCCTCTGCCCCATGTTGTACCGTCCATATGAGCGCAGGCGTCAAATAGGTTTTCGATAAATTCGTACAGCAAATCGTTGCTATTACGTCCTGCATAATCATAGAGATTGGTATCGAATTTTGGGAAAGCCATTACCCACCATTCTTCGTCATCCGGTACTTTCACATTCCCGAATACTTCTGCGTATCCTTTTGCAATGTTGGTGAAAAAATGACTCACAGAGGTAATATCTCGTATTGTATCTTTTAAGATTGTTCTGTTTGTCATTTGAAATAAGAAAGCTTTTTCCAGCCCTGCAGGTTCAAAACATAGGGATGTTTCCTGAAGTAAGGAAGAATGATACACCCGTGGATATTCATATCGTAGCTCAAAGTGATTTTCTGTTACAGGAGTAATGTTTAAATTTTTTTTGTTGAGTCTATCCCTGGATTTTCTGGTAATAATAAGATTCTGTGTTCGTTCACCTGTTTTGTTTATAAGAGTACGAGATGCCTGACGGGGGTCGGTATGGAACCAGAAAGCGAGATTTCGTTTTTTTGCCCACTGACTTACCTGCGCCACTGTTTGGAGCACTTTCCAGTCGGTTAGTTCATATCTTGTCCCGCTGATGTCTACCAGAATACCAGAAAATCCCTGCGAGCATATTTTTACTAATTCTGTTTTTGCTGTTTTTGGATTTTCTATTTCTCGGTCTTTCCATTTCCATAGAAAAAAGGTTTCCTTGTATTTTTGGTGATCGGACACGATACCTCCTTTTTCCCTTGATTTCTAACTATTCAAGGATGAATATAAGAATAGAAAATAACAAATCAAAATTTCTCTACAAATAGTGTGCCACTTTCCTTTTTAAGCTTGACAATGTCTGGGCGAAAACGTATATTTATCGTGTACTTGTTGGTTAGTGTTTTTAAGGGATACGGTTTATGCAGATTACTAAAAGAGACGTAGAAACAGTTGCCAGCCTGGCAAAACTTTATTTTTCTGACGAAGAAAAGGAGAAATTTAGAACCCAACTTGAGCAAATTTTGACTTATGTTGAACAGTTAAATGAACTAAATACAGAAAATGTGGAACCGACTTATTTTGTTCAACATACAGGAGATGCTATGCGTGAAGATCAGGTAAAGGCATCTCTGCCGAGAGATGAAGCTTTACGAAATGCTCCAGCAAAGGCGCATGGGTTTGTACGAGTACCAAAAGTTATACAAGAGTAGCTATACCGATGGCTGAGAAAAAAACAATTATTGGTGTAATTCCGGCCAGGTATAGTTCTTCAAGGCTGCCAGGTAAACCTCTTGTAAATATTGGTGGGAAACCGATGATACAGTGGGTAGCGGAGAGAGCAGCTCGTGCAGTGATGGTTTCACGAGTTATAGTTGCTACCGATGATGAACGTATTTTTGAAACTGTAAAGAAGTTTGGCTGTGAAGCTGTTATGACTCCTTCGACTCTTTCTTCTGGGACTGATAGGGTGGCATTTGTTGCAAAAGATATCGATGCTGAAATTGTGGTAAATATCCAAGGCGATGAACCTTTTATTGAACCAGAAGAGATTGATCTTGTTGCCAGGATTTTAGTAGATGATAGAAAAGCTGTTGTCGGAACACTGGTTAGAAAAATTACCAGGATAGAAGAGTTAGAAAGTCCCAATACCGCCAAAGTGGTTGTTGATGAAAAAAATAATGCCATTTATTTTTCTCGGAGTCCAATTCCTTTTTTCCGTGATAAGGATAACTTTGAAGATTGGATAAAAAAACATAAATACTATAAACATGTTGGTATTTATAGTTTTCGGAAAGACTTTTTGCTTCAGTATGCTCAATGGGGGACTACCGCTTTAGAGAAAGTAGAGAAATTAGAACAGCTTCGTGTTCTGGAAAAAGGATACAGAATCAAAGTTGCCGAGACTGAATTTGAGCCTGTTTGTGTAGATACACCTGAAGATTTAGAGAAAGTTCAACGTTTTGTGAATATTAGGCAAAATAATATTTAAAAAGGAGGTGGTTTTGGCTAAGACAAAAACGAAGTTTATTTTTATTACTGGCGGTGTAGTTTCTTCCTTGGGTAAAGGTATTGCTTCGGCTTCGTTGGGATTGCTTCTAAAGTTACGTGGGTTTAGAGTAACTATTTTAAAAATTGATCCTTATCTAAATGTGGATCCTGGCACTCTAAGTCCTTATCAACACGGAGAGGTTTTTGTTACTGAGGATGGTGCTGAAACAGATCTTGACCTTGGACACTACGAACGTTTTTTAGACATAAACATGAGTCAACTGAACAACACCACTACCGGGCAAATCTATGGAGCAGTTATTGAGAAGGAACGTCAGGGAGAATATCTGGGTAATACCGTACAGGTTATACCTCATGTAACTGATGAGATTAAACAGAGAATACGCGCTGTTGCAGAGGATAGAGGCGGTGTGGATATAGTTATAGTAGAAGTAGGAGGAACAGTAGGAGATATTGAAGGTCTTCCTTTTTTAGAGGCTATTCGTCAGTTTAGGTTAGAAGAAGGTCCTGGAAACTGCATTAATATTCATCTTACTTTGGTTCCGTATATCAAAGTTAGTGGTGAAACAAAAACCAAACCTACACAACATAGTGTTCAAAAATTGCGGGAAATAGGAATCCAGCCCGATATTATCCTCTGCCGTACAGAAAATCCTCTCGTAAAAGGGGCCAGAGAAAAAATTGGGCTTTTCTGTAATGTGGCACCCGAAGCGGTAATTGAAGCTCGTGACGTAAATTCTATTTATCAGGTTCCGCTTCATTTTGAGCGGGAAGGGTTGGTAGATCAGGTTGTTAAGCTCTTAAGATTAAAAAAACATCCCAGCAATCTTGAGGAATGGCGTGGATTAGTAAATAGAATTCAACATCCATCAAAAACTGTAAAAATTGCTGTTGCCGGAAAATATATAGAACTTCATGATGCTTATAAAAGTATTATGGAGGCTTTTGCCCATGCTGGCGTTGAGAATGATGCTAAGGTAGAATTGCAGTGGGTAGAATCTGAATGGATTGAAAAGGAAGGTCCAGAAGCCTATTTAGAAAATATTTCGGGTCTTTTAATACCAGGTGGTTTTGGAGAACGGGGAATAGAGGGGAAAATCCAGGCTGTTAAATATGCGCGAGAAAAGGATCTTCCCTTCTTTGGAATCTGTTTGGGGCTTCAATGTGCTGTTATAGAATTTGCCCGTTCCGTTTGTGGCTTAAAGGAAGCAAACAGCAGAGAATTTGATATCAAATCACTGCATCCTGTAATTGATTTTATGCCAGGTCAGGGAAAGATTTCTAAAAAAGGTGGAACGATGCGTTTGGGTGCATACCCATGTATGTTAAAAAAAGGAACACTGGCATATAAGATTTACGGCCAGGAAGAGATTTTTGAACGTCACCGTCATCGTTTCGAGGTGAATAACAAGTATAGAGAAATTCTGGAAAAGCACGGTATGGTTTTCAGTGGACTTTCACCTGATGGAACACTGGTAGAGATTATTGAGCTTCCTGATAAGAGATGGTTCTTAGCCGGGCAGTTCCATCCGGAATTTAAATCCCGAGCGCTTCGTGCTCATCCACTTTTTAAATCTTTTGTCAAGGCGGCATTGGATTTTCAAGAAGATCGTAGCGTGACAAAGCCTTAATAACTCTTTTAACCGAAAAGGGAGATATAATGCGTACAATTCACGTTGGTTCTGTTCCGATTGGGGAAAATTATCCGTTAGTTTTAATAGCAGGACCGTGTGTTATAGAATCTCTGGATCTAGTTTTGCAGGTAGCTGATACTGTGAGTAAAATTTGTGCAAAACTTAAAATTCCTTATATATTTAAGTCTTCATATCTGAAAGATAACAGGTCTTCATCCCTCAGTTTTCAGGGGCCGGGTTTGGAAGAAGGCCTTAAAATACTTGAGAAGGTAAAAAATGAGATAGGTGTTCCTGTTCTTTCTGATGTACACGATCAACACAACATGAAAGCTGCGGCAGAAGTCTTAGACGTAATTCAAATCCCTGCTTATCTTTCCATGCAAACGAGCCTCACTCTGGCAGCGGCCAGAACAGGAAAAGTTATCAATGTAAAAAAAGGACAATTTCTCGATCCTCATGATGTAAAAAATATTGTAGGGAAGATCGAAGGGGAAGGGAATTATAATATCCTTTTAACAGAAAGAGGAAGCTGTTTTGGATATCACAACCTTGTAGTTGATATGCGCTCTTTTAAAATAATGCGTGAAATCGGATACCCAGTAGTTTTTGACGCAACGCATTCTATTAGAATATATGGGATTCCAAGTTCTGATCCCAGAGGGGGAGTTCCTCAATTTGTTCCAGCACTTTCTCGTGCAGCTGTAGCTGCTGGAATAGATGCTATTTTCATTGAAACACATCCTCATTGTAGTGATGCACTTTGTGATGCAGCCAGCATGTGGCCTCTGGATCTTTTGGAACCTCTTCTTCTGCAACTAAAAGATATAGATGAGATGGTAAGATCCCAGAAAGAAATTGAACTGGAGGTGAAATGAAATTTTTTGTTGATACTGCAGATGTTGAAGAAATAAAAGCGGCAAAAGCTCTTGGCCTTGCCGATGGTGTTACAACAAATCCCACGCTTATCCAGAAGTCGGGGAGAGATTTTCGCGAAACAATTACAGAAATAGCAGAACTTGTTGAGGGCCCTGTTAATGCCGAAGTTGTCAGTACTGATCTTAAAGGGATTATCAAAGAGGGAAAAGAAATGGCAAGCTGGGCTCCTAATGTTGTTATAAAAATTCCAATTACAAGGGAAGGCCTTGAAGCTGTTAAAGTTCTTGAATCCGAAGGAATCCATACTACAGTCACCCTTATTTTTTCTCCCTCTCAGGCTCTTTTAGCAGCCAAAGCCGGTGCTTCTTACATTTGTCCTTTTGTTGGTCGGCTTGATGATATTTCTCTGAATGGAATGGCTGTTGTTGAAGAGATAGCAGAGATTTATTATAATTATCCTGACATTAAAACTGAAATTATTGTTGCAAGCATCCGTACGCCAAATCATGTTTTAGAATCAGCACTCATTGGTGTGGACGGTGTCACTGTTCCTTTCAAGGTTATTGAAAAGTTAATACACCATCCGCTGACTGATATCGGAATCAAGCGGTTCTTGGATGATTGGGAGAAGGTATGGAAGAGATAAGTGTAAAAATAAGCCAAGATCAAGATAATAATGAGCTAGTCATACTAGATAAAAATCGTGTTAAATTACCTAAATTATCTGCGGCAGAGATGATAACTAACTTTGGGATCAAAAGTGAACATTATAAATGGAGCCTTAATCAAATCCGTGAACTCTATCACAAATTAGAAAGCCATAGAGAATCGAGTTTAAATCATCTTTTTAAGGAGTGGGAATCTATATATTCCCGAATATATGAAAAGTCCCCTTCTTTAGAGATTTTCCTGAACCAAGTTTACTTAACTGTTATAGCTAAGGCAACTCTATTTTTGAAATTTTCTACGAAAGATGCAGTGGATATTATTAATTGGCCTTCTTTTGATAAAAATACCATAGACTTTACTGGATGGATGACTGATGAGAAGATAGTTAATAATGCAATAGTTTTGTTTCAAAAAACGGCAAAGATACTGTCAAATTATGATTTAGCAATTATAGAAGAAGATGTCTTCAGAGCATTATATGAAGAAATAATTGAGGGAGCTCAGAGGCACAAACTTGGTGAATATTATACACCAAAGTGGCTTGTAGGACTTGTTTTAAAAGAAGCACTATCGCTGTGGGATAGAAATTTTCCTCCGAAAATTTTTGATCCAGCTTGCGGTTCTGGTACATTTTTAGTTTATGCAGCTTTATACTTAAAAGAAAAATATAAATTACCTGCCAACGCCCTTGTAGAATATATTGCTGGATTAGATATAAATCCTATTGCAGTTATAGTAGCAAAAACAAATCTTGCAGTAGTATTGGATGATCCTAATCTTTCCCGATTTCAAATCTATAACCGAGATGCATTAAAGAACTATGATTTATTCGATTCCAATACAGATGTAAGTAGATATAACGTAATTGTAGGGAACCCTCCTTGGATTGTGTTAAGATCAATTAAAAATAAAAATTATCAAAATTTTGTTAAAAAGGAAATGATAAAGTATAAGTTGATAACAAATGGTGACGTGCATCTTTATACCCAATTGGACACATCGGCACTATTTTTCAATAAATGCACGGATAGATATCTAAATAAAAATGGTATTATCGCTTTCGTAATGCCCAGAAGTGTAATTGGAGGTACCCATCAACATAAAAATTTCAGAAAGTTTAAATATCCTTCAACAAGGCTAATAAAAGTTATTGATTTGGAAGAGGTTAATCCGCTTTTTAATATGCCTTCCTGTGTATTAATAGGTCGCAAAGGTGATAGGAATGTCTATCCAGTTCCTTTGGATAAATATAGAGGGGAGTTACCCGATAGAGATTTAGATTTCCAAAATGCAAAATCGATCTTATGTTTGCAGAGTGATAAATACATCCCGAAAATTAATGGAGAGAAAAAAAGTTATTACTATAATAAATTCAAAGTCGGATTAAGTATTTTCCCCCGTTCCTTTTACTTCCTCGACTTGGAGCGGATTAATGACAAAATTGTCTCAGTTAAAACGTCTAAAGAAGTCCTTAGAATCGTAAAAGAACCTTGGAAACATGAATTAACCGGAGCTATCGAGAAGGATTTTATATTTTGTACTATTCTTCCCTGTAAAATGGTGCCATTTGGGTATATGGAAGTGCATCCAGTGGTTTTACCTATAAGGAGAAATGACAAATATGAGCTTCTTGACTTTAATGATATGAAACAAATGGGTTGCAATGGCTTGTATAAATGGTTTAAAAATGCCCAAAGAATATGGGATAATTATAAAACTGAGAAGGCTAAAGAGAGATTTCCACGATTATTAGATAGACTTAATTACAATAATCTTATTGAGTTTCAGCACCCTGGCAATAAATACGTCGTTCTATACAATGCCACTGGCAAAAATATAACATCCTGTGTTATAGACAAAAGATATCTCCCCGAATTTATGGTAAATAGTAAAAATCTTCACCCAAAAGGATTCATAGCGGATGTTAAAACCTGGCTATTTGAAACAAATTCCGAAAATGAAGCATATTACCTTGCTACAATTCTTAATTCTGCTCTTCTGAACATGCTAATTAAGCCTTTTCAACCTCGCGGTTTGTATGGTGCAAGAGCGATACATCGCAGACCGTTAGAATTTCCGATATCAAAATTTGATGATAAAAATGGAACACATGCTGAAGTCGCTTTGTTAGGGAAAAATCTTCATTCAAAAGTCCAAAATTTAATCCAGAAAAATATATCTAAGAGTCAGATAAGAAAATATATACAAAATGATCTCAGTAAAATAAATATGCTTATGAAGAATTTGTTTCGGATAGAGGAGGTAAGCTAATGTCAGTTAATAAGCTAAGCTTAATCCAAACTCTTCGGAGGATAAAACAGGAGTATGAAGATGCGATAAGAAATGGAAATTATACTAATTTGATACGTTCAAAGAAATTAATAAATATACTTCATAAGTTCGTTATAAGTGAATTGCGTAATATGGTAAATGATGGTTGGATAATTACAGATAAAAAGGTGTATGGATTCCCAAAGAAAAAAGAACAAGATATTCTAATTCAGCCCCCTCAAGATGGTACAAACATTACTGTGGGACCTATGCTTTCTATTAACGTGAGAAGCCAATTGAGTTCTATCGAGAAAAATTATGATACTCTTTTTGAAAGGATTTTTGCCGAGGCACTGAATTTACACAATCGTTTTCCATACATGGTTTTAGGATATCTATATTTGCTTCCATATATTGGGTATGATTCTGATGCTGCAAAGGAAAGAGAGGTAAGACTTAGAGAGCAGTATGATTTAGAAAAATATATTTTGAGTTTTCTTTCAGTTTCTGGTAGGCAAAATCCAAGTGACGTTCCTTGGAAATACGAAAGGATATGTTTGCTAATAGTAGATTTTGCAGAGGATCCTCCCAAGATAATTGATGATATGAAGCTATTTGTTGAAAGAGATTTAGTATCTGAAAAATTTGCAAATATGTATAGTTTTAATAGTCTATCAATAGAGAATTTCTTCAATGAACTTTATAAGTATATGATGGAAAGGCACTATCTTTTGATTAAGGGTGATTAAAAATGGTTAAACGCAGCGACGGCGGGCACTCTTGCGGCCCTTCGAGTTGCTCGGGGTGATCACACTCTCACCTAACAGTGTGTGTATGGTTCGTTCTATTTACTCAAATGTTGCCTTAGGTGTTTTGCGAACTCGCCACTTCTTAGGTAAAACATTTAAAAAGAATTGTATCTATAAATAGCTATTGGCATTACTGTTATGAGCATTGAAAAAGGAAAAGAGGTCATCAGGATAGAAGCCGAAGCTGTCCAGGCTCTGATAGATCGGATTGATGAAAATTTTGAAAAAGCTGTAAATATGCTTTTGAACTGTAAGGGAAGAGTTATCGTAACTGGTATGGGAAAGTCCGGAATTATTGCCCAGAAGATTGCTTCCATGTTAACCAGTACAGGTACAGCAGCTTTTTTCCTTCATCCTGCTGAAGGCGTGCATGGTGATCTTGGAGCTGTTTTAAAAGAAGATGTTGTTATCTGTATTTCCAAAAGCGGTAACACTGAAGAGATTCTCCGATTGCTTCCCCTTTTCAGGCGCCAAGGGGTTCCTCTTATAGCGCTGACAGGAAATTTGAATTCTGATCTTGCCAAGCGAAGTGATATTGTATTAGACGTAAGTGTAAAAGAAGAGGCCTGTCCTTACGACATCATTCCGAGTTCCAGTACTACTGCTGCCCTTGTTATGGGAGATGCTTTGGCACTGGCAGTTTTTCAGGAAAGAGGCTTGAGTGTTGAAGACTTTGCTCAGTTTCATCCCGGAGGCGACATTGGTAAACGTCTGCTTCTCAAAGTGGACGATGTAATGCGAACGGGAGAGGACATTGCCAGCGTAAATGTGGATACTCCTCTTCCCCAGACGATTCTGGAAATTACTTCCAAAAGGCTGGGAGCTACCTGCGTAATGAATGGTAATGGAAAGCTGGCAGGGATTATTACTGATGGCGATCTTCGCCGTCTCATGGAACAAAGACATAATGTATGGGATCTTAAAGCTAAAGATATTATGACGAAAGATCCTAAATGTGTTCCTTCTGGCGTATTAGCAGCAAAGGCACTTCATGTTATGGAGGAATACAGTATTAACCAGTTGATAGTTGTGGATGAGAAGAATCAGGCAGTGGGTATGGTTCATGTTCATGACTTGTTAAAAGCAGGGCTTGCTTGAAGGACAAAGCAGTATGAAAAGAAATATTTTTTTATATTTGTTTTTCCTATTTTTTCTGTGGATATTTTTATCAGGATGTGCAAGGAAAAAGCATGAGAATGTTTTAATAACGGATCAACAAAATAAAGAATATCCCAGTCAAGAAGGATGGAATTCTGAAATAATTCTTTCGAGAGCAGGCCTTTGTCAGGCTGTAATTCATTATGCTCACATGGTGAAATATGATAAGAAAAAAGTGGTTTTTTTTGATGGGGGAGTTGAAGTGGATTTTTATGATAAGAATGGGAATCATACTTCACATCTGACTTCTGAAAAAGGAGAATATCACGAAGCAACAGAAGATGTTGTTGGGTTAGGTAATGTAGTTGTGGTATCAGACAGTGGAGTTACACTCCGAACAGAAGTTTTAAGGTGGGATAACAGACGAGAAAAGATTTTTTCTGATACGACTGTAATGATAACTACTGAAAAACACGATACTCTTTACGGTGTTGGATTTGAATCCAATGCTGATTTGAGTCACAGGGTTATTTATAAACCGTGGGGGATAACTGATAAAAAAATAAATATCCAGGAACTTGAGACTTCGTTTTCTCGATCTTCTCGTAATGATACTTTGGCAAGAAAGGATTCTACTGTAATCAAAAAGAAATGAGGCTAATAACACAAATATTTATTTTTGTTCTTTTTTATCTTGTGGGAAGTAGAACAATTCTTTTTTCTGAACCTGTGAAGTCTTCACCTGTGGAACATCTAAAATTGGTTCATGCGGATAGTTTGGTAATTGTTTCGATCAAAGGTAGAGATGTTCACGAACTGTGGGGTAATGTGCAGCTTGTTCAGGGAGAAGCATTCTTATCCTGTGAAATGGCGAAGTGGTGGCAGGGTGAAGACAGATTGCTTCTTCTTGGCATGGTTACAATTTACGATGGGAAACGTACTCTAAAAGCAGATCGAATATACTACGACGGTAAAACAAGGGTAGAAAAAGCTTTCGGACATGTTCTTCTCGAAAGTAAAAAAAGAAAATTAAAAGCCCGGTCTCTTATATATTTTCAAAAAAAGGAAAAGGCGTTTGCTTCTGGAGATGTAGTGATATCGGATCTTATTGAGAAGGTTAAATTGTTAGGGGAAAAAGCTCTGTACGATCGCTCTATGGACTACGGTGTAATAGAAGGTTGTCCCAGGTTAGTTAAGATCGATACTACTTCAGGCAAAATGATGATAGTAAGAGGGCTAAAAATAGAGGCATGGGGGAAAGAGCAAAGAGCTGTTGTCTCTGATAGTGTTCAGATAACAAAAGGTGATATGAAAGCTTTCTGTCAGAAAGCGGAGTATAGGTCTGAGAAAGATTTGCTTATTTTAAAAATAGAACCTATAGTCTGGCAGCAACAACGAGAAATGCGGGCTGATAATATTAATATTCAACTGGAAGGGTTGAAGTTTTCCAGGGCTTTTCTTACGGGAAAAGCAGAGATTATTTCAAAAGAGGATAGTGTTAAAAATGTACTGAATGGAGAAAAAATTACAGTAACTGCCAGTGACGATACTGTTCGCAGGGTGGTAGTAGAAGGGCAGGCAAGCAGTATGTACCATATTTTTGATGAAGTCAGACATGAACAGGGAACTAATTCTGTCACAGGAGACATTATTGTTCTTACTTTTGATGAGAATCGTTTAAAAGAGGTTAAAGTGAAAAGCAGCCCTGGCCAGTGTACAGGTGTTTACACACCAATAGAAGTAAGTACGGGAATGGTGAAAGGAAAGAGTCTGTGAATCAGTCCGCAGGGCAAAAAGGTAAAACGTTCACAGAGGTGTTAAGGGCGGAGGGGCTTGTTAAAATTTATCGGGGGAGAAAAGTTGTTGATCATGTTTCCATTGAAGTTAAACGCGGTGAGATTGTGGGGCTCTTAGGACCAAATGGGGCAGGTAAGACAACAACTTTTTACATGATTACTGGAATGATTCGACCCAATGAGGGAAAAATCTTTTTTAATGAAAAGGATATTACGAAGTTACCAATGTACAAACGTGCCCGAATGGGTATTGGATATTTAAGCCAGGAACCATCAGTCTTTCGCAAACTTACTGTTGAGGAAAATATTCTGGCTATTCTGGAAACATTAAAAATCAGCAAAGAAGAGCAAAAAAGACAGTTAAAGATGTTTTTAAAAGAGCTTTCTATTGATCATCTGTCTAAACAAAAGGCATATACTCTGTCCGGAGGAGAAAGACGAAGAGTTGAGATCACAAGAGCACTTGTAACGCATCCTAAGTTTATTCTTTTAGATGAACCTTTTGCAGGGATTGATCCCATTGCAGTGGAAGATATTCAAAATATTGTACATCATCTTAAAGATAGGGGAATTGGAGTACTTATTACTGATCATAATGTACATGAAACTCTTTCCATAACGGATCGTTCCTATCTTCTATTTGAGGGAAGAATTCTCAAATCAGGAACTTCAGAATTTCTGGCAAATGATCCGGAAGCGAGAAAAATTTATTTAGGAAAGCAATTTCGGTTAGATCGTTACTCTGGAGTCAGGAAGTAAGAGGAGAAAGATGGTTCAAATTGGTCAAAGGCTATTATTACAACAGAAACAGAGCCCACAACAGGTACTTTTGTCTACTCTTCTTCAGCTTCCTGTACTGCGTCTTGAACAACGCATTAAGCAGGAACTTGAGTTGAATCCTTTGCTTGAACTCGATACGGAGGAGGAAGAAGAGTTAGAGTTAAAAGAGGAAATAGAAGAAAAAGATGATGATGAGGAAGAGAAAGAAGTTGGAGAAGAGAACGAAGTTGATTGGGAGACTATCCTTAATGATGAGGATGAATATGAAGTGAAGGCTCCACGGGAACATCATGAAGAGGAATTGGAACATACTGAGCCAGCTCCCGTAACATTGATGGACCATCTTTTTGAACAGCTCAGGCTTTCTCCACTGTCGGACAAAGAGATGGAAATTGGCGAATACATTCTTTGGTGCATTGATGATGATGGCTATCTTGCATGTGATGTAGATTCTATTGCAGAGAATTTTAATACCACGGAAGAAAAAGTAGAAAAAGTCTTATCAGTGATCCAGCGATTTGATCCTGTGGGAATTGGAGCAAGGAATCTCCAGGAATGTCTTCTCATTCAACTTTATGAAAAAGAACCGAGAGATGAACTGGCTATCCGAATGCTTCAGGAATGCTTTGATGATTTTACAAACAAACGTTTTGAAAAAATTGCCAAAAAACTTAACATCTCTCTTGCTGAAGTAAAAAGAATTATAGGGCTCGTTTCTCGTTTGAACCCCAAACCGGGTGAAAGATACGTTTCAGAAGCAGAAAATTATATTGTACCTGATGTAATAGTAGAAAGAGTGGAAGGTGATTTTGTTATTACTTTAAACGATTGGAATATCCCGCGGCTTCGTATTAATGAATCGTATAAGCAACTTCTTAAAGAAAAAGACAAAGTTAGCAAAGAGACTCGCGACTACATCCGACAGCGATTGGAATCGGCTCGGTGGCTAATTAATTCCATTTATCAGAGGAGATCTACCATACTAAGGGTAATGGAATCTATTTTGAAACACCAGCGAGAATTTTTTGAAAAAGGAAAGAAATATCTTAAGCCTATGATCTTGAAAGACGTGGCAGATGATGTGGACCTGGATATTTCTACTGTCAGTAGGGTTACTAATGGAAAATATGTTCAAACAGATTTTGGCGTGTTTGAATTAAAGTATTTTTTCAGCGAACGACTTGAGACCGCCAGTGGAGAAGAAGTTTCAAATAAATTAATTAAAGCGAAGATCAAAGAGATCATTGAAAAAGAAGATCCACGAAAACCGTTCAATGACTTGACTATATCTAATTTGTTAAAAAAAGAAGGTTTTATTGTAGCCAGAAGAACTGTTGCAAAATATCGTGAGCAGATGATGATTCCTGTCGCGCGACTTAGAAGAAAGATTTAATGGAACAGATCCAGAGACTAAATAACTAAATCTTTAACTAAATTTTGGCAAGGGCGGTCACTCAGAATAAATTTCATTTAAAGGTTTTCTCATGCTGAGTCCCTCGATAAGCTCAGGGGAAACTACATCGATAGTTATAATAAACAATACTGTCATTCCCGCATGTTTTAAGCGGGAATCCAGGTAGTGGGGTTGAAGGTGGATTCCCGACATAACATTTCGGGAATGACAGGGGGAAAAGTTTAGTCTTTAATAAAAAGGAGAAATATTGTGACTGCATTTAAAAGAAAAATTCGTGTCGGAGGAGAAGAAGTAGAAATTCCTGCTTCAATTAATCCAAAGAATATCGGTTTGGTAATTGCAGGAATTTTTATTTTGATTTTTGTGATTTCTTCTCTTTACTCTGTAGGGCCTGATGAGCAAGGAGTGGTCCAGCGATTTGGTAAATACGTGAGAACGACAAATTCGGGGCTTCATATGAAGTTTCCGTTCGGTATTGAAACGGCCAAGAAAGTAAAGGTGAAGTACATTTTCAAAGAAGAATTTGGGTTTAGAACTGTTAAGGCAGGTGTTCGGAGTGTTTATTCACCTAACAAGTATCTGGGGGAATCTTTAATGCTTACAGGAGATTTAAATCTCGCCGTAGTTGAATGGATTGTTCAGTACAAAATCAAAGATGCAAAGGATTATCTTTTTAATGTGCGGAATCCAACAAAAACTTTAAGAGATATATCCGAATCAGTAATGCGAAAAATTGTTGGTGATAGAAGTGTGAGTGAAGTACTTACCACAGGGCGAATGGAGGTGGCTCAACAAGTTCAACAGGGACTTCAGAAAATTCTTGACAGCTATGAATCTGGTATAAAAATCGTTACAGTCAAACTTCAGGATGTGAATCCTCCAGATGTAGTTAAACCGGCTTTTAATGATGTAAACGAAGCAAAGCAGGAAAAAGAAAAGATGATCAACCAGGCATGGGAATTTTATAACAAGAAAATCCCATTAGCCAAGGGAGAAGCAAAAAAAATGATTCAGAATGCAGAAGGGTACGCCCTGAACAGAGTTAATAGAGCCAGGGGAGATGCCGCTAATTTTCTGGCTGTTTGGCGAGCTTATAGTTTAGCAAAAGATGTTACCCGAAGGCGACTTTACTTAGAAACGTTAAATGAAATTCTTCCAAAGGTGAAGCGCAAATATATTTTTGACGAAAGTCAAAAGGGGTTACTTCCGTTTCTCCCATTGGAGAAAGGAGGTTCACAATGAGTGTGCCAAGCGAAGCTTGGTGTTTCTTGTCGGTTGAAGTCCGACATGGT
>CAYYPT010000045.1:0-15311 GCA_964473625.1 uncultured bacterium
AAAACAATCTCTGGTTAATTAAACACCGAGGAGGGTTAGAAATGAATGAGAAAGTCAGGATTATCTTAAGAACAGTTCTTGTACCAATGCTCGTGTTAGTCTTTATGTTTACGGGTACTCTTTGGTCTGGAACAACGGGTAAAATTGCAGGGAAAGTAGTAGATCAATCAACTGGTAAGCCTTTGTTTGGTGCCAATGTTGTTATTGTGGGCACTTCAATGGGGGCAAGTACAAGTGAGGACGGTTCCTACTTTATAATCAACGTCCCCCCAGGAACCTACTCAGTTACTGTCTCGTACGTTGGGTATACTAAAGTGACCAAGTCTCAGGTCCGGGTCATTGCTGATAGAACAACTTCCCTTGATTTTGCTCTGAACCCCACTGTCATAAGTGGAAAAACAATCACAGTGGTAGCTGAAAGACCAGTAGTTGAGAAAGATTTAACAGCTAGTGAACAGATTATCTCTGCAGAGGCTCTTACCCAAACCTGGGCAAGATCGCTTTCAGAAGAATTAAGTACTCAAGCAGGAATTTTTAGAGGACATTTCCGTGGAGGTACAAAAGTAGAATCTATGTACATGCTTGATAATGTTAGCCTTAACAGCGGACTCCTATCGGATAATTATACAGGTATTAATCCCTCTACAATTCAGGAAGTTGCTGTTATCACAGGTGGATACAATGCTGAATACGGGAATGCGATGTCAGGTATTGTGAATATTGTTACAAAAGAGGGTATTTCTGGCTTCCATGGAACAGTCATCACCCGGATGAGACCAGCAGGAAAATATCACTGGGGTCGAAATATGTACAGTAAAGAAAATTACGAGTGGAAACATTTCGATCTTGACTACTGGACAGAAGAATCTCAGGATCCTTCAAGCGAATTCTACGGCCAGGATCCCAATCTACTTTTGGCTCAGTGGCACAAGCAGATTACTCCGGACCCAATTCAGGCTGACTATACCAAACGACCAGAATATGAAACTGAGATGACATTCTATGGATCAGTAACCAAAAAAATGGGATTTCTTTTATCAGGCCGCTACAAAAGAGGCGTCAATATCTTTCCGCAAGAGGAAAAATACAACCCTGAGTTTAACTTGCAAGGTAAGTTAAGCTATAAAATCTCAAATGACATGAAACTGGAATTGAACGGCCTCTATGGTGGTTACACAACTTGTGCTATGTCATCTTCCAACTTCAATACAATAGAAGCTTCTCAGGAAATGGCCTGGAATGATTTGCCGCAGATTACAGACCCGTATTCTGACGTCAAATATGCTCTTCCTGGAAGTTGGTCTAGCTGGCCTGAATTGAGAAGAGTCAGTAATCTTTCTCTGAAATGGACTCAGGTGCTCAACCCTAAAACATTCTACACACTCACTGCAAGCTATTTGTACGATATGATGGACAAAACAGACAGAAAAAATGTAATCAAAAAAGATGTACTTAGGCCGCATCAATATCCATGGTCTTTTGATGATGATGAGTATGGCATGTTAGGTTATTTTCTTGTAAAGGGTTACAGCCACTGGACTGACAAAACGGAAAGCAAGGTCTATAGTTTAAAAGGCGACCTCACCAGTCAGATGACAACACATCACCAAGTTAAAGTTGGCTTTGTAGCTAAATCGTACGACTTTTCTTATGACCACTTCATGCCTGCTTACGAGGGAGGATGGCGCTGGAACTTAATTAACATTTTCGACGGTACACCTTATGAAGGTGCTCTCTATGCTCAAGACAAAATCGAGTATAGTGGTCTTATTGTAAATGCTGGTGTGAGAGTCGACTTTTTTAATCAAAATCGTAAAGCACCTAAATATATGTTTGATCCCTTAGCTGAAGAGGCAAGCACACCTGGTAACGTAACACCTGGATTGCCTGGCAATCCAGAAAGAGAGAAAACCAAACTACAGATTGCTGTTGCTCCTCGTCTTGGAATTTCGCATCCTATCAGTGAGAACACAGTGTTACATTTTGTATATGGACATTTCTATCAGAGATCCTCATGGAACAAAATGTTTGGGCTACCGGTCTGTACTTTTGTAGAAGATCCTGATACGGCGCGGAACCCATATGCTACGTATGGCTGGATAGCTCAATGGCAGGGTTACCTTGGGAACCCCTTGCTTGGGTACGAAAAAACTATTCAGTATGAAATCGGAGTTGACCAGAATATTGCGGATATACTTCGATTAGACATCACCGGTTATTATAAGGATGCCAGCGATCAAACAATCTTCCGTGAGGCAACATTATATGAACCTCGATGGGGAGACCAGAATGCATGGACTTTACTCGTAGGCAGCAATATGGATGCATTAATGGCTTCTAATTGTGCATATGCGGACATTCGCGGGCTGGAAACCAGATTTGATACGCGGTTTAATTTCCCATTAAACTTTAATTTGATCTACGACCTTTCATACACTACAGGAGGTGTAGTCGGCTATTCTACCCTGCATGAACCAGGTACTGGAGGCTACAACACGCCTCAAGGGTATGCCCAGATGAAAAAAGCTTGGAATAACAACCACAAATTCAAAGGTATAGCTAATCTTAGTTTCCGTAGAGGATTTGGTCCAACAATAGGAGGTTTTAAGCCTCTCAGTGATTTAAATGCAAATGTATATTTTGAATATTGGAGTGGCCGACAGTATACGTATCACGGACCGGGTGACACATCAACAGAACCTAACAATAAACGCTGGAAGCCCCATTACAGAACTAATCTAAAAGTTTCAAAGGGTTTCTACTTAGCGGGAGGTATACATCCTAAAATCAGCGTAGAGGTCAGAAATCTCTTCAACAACAAAGATTTGAATATGCTTTTTGGAGATGACTTGATCAAGTACGAAGAAAATCCAAATCTTCCATTAGAGGAAAGACTTCCTAAACATTGGTGGTCTGGAGAACCTAATGAATGGGGTTGGTACAATATATGGACTAACCCACCCCGGCAGATTTATATGGAATTGTCAGTAGATTTTTAACATTATTGATTCTATTTATCGAATCCTTGAAATGTCAATTCAAATTGCAATGTATCAAAATAAAAGGAGATAGAAATGAATAAGATTTATCCTAATAAAAAAAAGCGGATAGGAAACAAAGGAAGCTTTTTTGTTGGAATACTTGTGTTTCTATTACTGGGCACAGTTGTTAACCTTTACAGTCAGGACAGGGTACAGTGGCGCAGCAGGAACCTTAGCCGAGGTAAACTGTGGGTTACAAGAACAAATTCTCTTAGAATTGGCCCAATAGATCATCCAACAAGCTCCTATACGCTCAATTATCCTGGATTTCCAGTAGGTGCTGATCTCAGCGATCAATACAATTACGTAGCAGCAGGTGGTTTTATGATTTATGGTGAACGGGAAGGCCAGCCGGCTGCCTACACGATCACTGGTCGTTTTTCCACCTCATCCAAATATGTTTATCCCACTGTAACCACATGGCGTATTAGAAACTGGAACTTACTCAACGATCCCTCTCTCCCAGCCGAGGAAATGATAGGAGGTGCTCAACACGTGATTGACCTTGACGTAGACGTATCTTTTAAGGCTATGAATTGGAGCTATCCCAAGTACGATGATTTCGTGATTTATGAATACACCATTACTAATACGGGCTCTACTCCGCTGGATAATCTCTACTTCGGCACACGCTATGCTACATGGATTACGGAGAAAGGAGACTGGATTGGACCTGGAACTGACTTTGACGATAAGTACGGATGGGATGAAGATCATGGGTGTTTTTATTTCTATGATGCTGAGAGTTTCAGGTGGGAAGATGAAGTACCTCTTCAATTTAATTTTGGCCCTGGTCTTGAAACTTCAGACATTGGCGACCCTGCTGATATACTGGAAGCAGGAGCACGGGTTCATGAACTATATTCACCTGGTTATTTTACTGTCCTCTGTTTAGATCCGGCTGGCGGAAATGTCTATCAGAATATAGTAGAATACATAGGTCAAGGAGTTTCGACTGACGCTCCTATTGAGGATCTCACATTGCGACTGGGTACTGACCCTCCCCCTCGCTATTTAGATGTAATGACACATCAGCAACCCCGTATGTCTTGGGATGAAGCCAGAGCTTTAGGTGGCGAGGGTGGTAACAAATTCGAACGAGAACCGGAGTTTCTTCTTTCCTGTGGACCATACAATTTAGCTCCTGGGGACTCAGTCACTGTGGTATATGCAGAGGTTGTGGGTGAAATGGACCGAGCCAAGATCGTTGAAGGAGGAGTTGAGAACGTGAAACTTTTGGCCACTGCATCAAAGGATTCTCTTATGAAACATGTGGAGGCTTGCGAGGAATTTTACCAGAATGGATATATACCCGATGCTTATCCTCCTATGACTCCCACAGATAGTTTGGGTAGCTTAGTGCTGACACCTGTTGGTGGCGGGATTAAAATTGAATGGCCTCCAATTCCAGATACTTACAGAGATCCACTCACCGGAGTTAACGACTTTGCTGGATACAGAGTCTATCGTTCAACTTATTTCTGTATCGGTCCATGGACCATGGTAGCTGACATCCCAAAGGCAAGTGCCACAGTAGAAAACGGAAAAGTTGTTTATACAGATACTGGCTTGCCTTTAGGAGTAGGAAACTACTATACGGTTACCAGTTACGACACAGATGGGAATGAAAGTGGTAAGGTAAACGCCAATCGATTTCCCGTCTATCCATTGCGAGCACCAAACACCGATTTCCCAAAAAATGTATATGTAGTTCCAAATCCATTTAGGCAGCATAGTGGTTTGTTGGGTTCTGGTGAAGAATTGCGAATAGAGTTCATCGGCCTTCCATCAAAGTGTACAATTCGCATTTATACACTTGTTGGAGAATTAGTCCAAGAGATCAAACACGATGATGGAAGTGGATCCGAATCCTGGGGCAGCATTGAAAAATTGGACTATCAGGTAAACAAATGGATGATGTATGTCTCTCCTGGACTCTATATATATCAGGTAAAATCAGAGGTTCCAGGGCATGAAGGCGAAACCTACATAGGAAAATTCGCTATAATCAAGTAAAGTGTATTTAGTAGATATGCAGATGTCTTACTTTTATCACAACTTAGGAGGAACAATGATGAAATCCAAAAAATTATTTGTCATATTTCCTATTGCTGCTCTCATCTTTTTCATGGTTTTTTCAGGACTTTATGCCCAGAGCGGTATTAAGCCCTCAAAAATTGAACGTGTGGGATTATCTGGGTGGCAATTTCTGAAAATCAACGGGAGTGCCCGTCAAGCAGCCATGGGCGGCGCTTTCACGGCCACTTCGCACGGTGATGCAGGAGCCATATTGGGCAATCCTGCTGCCTTAACAGATGTAGAAAATGTATCGGCGTCCTTTGGCAAAGTTAACTGGATTGCCGATATTGGATACCAATCTGCCTGTATTGTAAAACGGTTTGGTAGTATAGGTGTCTTTGGGCTCAGCTTTGTCTCTGTCGATATGGGTGATATGGCCGAGACAATCAACAGTCCAATTCCTGGAGAAGATCGAACCGAAGCTGTAGTTACAGGAAATACTTTTACGGCAAGTGACATGGCAGTAGGACTCTCCTATGCAAAAAGAATTACTGACCGTTTATCAATAGGGGGTAATGCACGTTGGATCCGAGAAAAAATTGCAGAAGTGAGCATGACAAATGTATCTATCGATTTCGGGACGGTCTATTATACCGGGTTCCATAGTCTCCGATTGGCAATGGTAGCACGGAATTTTGGTCCTGACACTCATTTGGTGGGTTGGTCAGAGAAATATCAGGCAGAAGCGGTTGATATAAGAATGCCCTTGGATTTCCGAGTAGGAATGGCCATGGATTTCTTTGAGAGCAAGGAAAGTCCACATTTCTTAACAGTTGCTGTTGAAGGTATCCATCCAAATGATGGGCCTGAGAGAATCAATATGGGTGCTGAATATTCACTGGGCAAGATGCTCTATCTGCGAGGAGGTTATAGGTTCAATTATGATGAAGAAGGTTTCACCTTCGGAGGTGGTTTGAACTACAATCTCAGTGGGGTGGCTGCTAAGATTAACTATGCCTATGTTGACTTCGGAAGATTACAAAAAGTGAATATGTTCTCTGTCGGTTTCTCGTTTTAATTCAGCGGTAAAGGGTGGCCAACAGAAATGCTGGCTACCCTTTATTGTTATAGTAGAATTGTTCACGAAAACCGAGATACCTATTTGTCTTCCATGCTCGTGGAGTGATAATGATTTTCCAGCTGCTGAAAAATGTGTGTATCCAGTTTATCAACTTGGCCGGGAAAAGATAAATCGAATATATGATAGCCGATTAATCGCAGTTGGACACGCAAAATAGCGTAAGATAATTAATAATGAAGAGGTAACAGTGAAAGTACTAAATAAAATCGTTCTGTTTTTTGTGATTGTATTTTTCCTTGTCTCCGCCAATTGTCATAAGAAAGACTCAGGTGAAGACCCCATGATTGCCGGTGCTAATATAGCCATTGTGCAGACTGAATATGGTAAAGTCAGAGGCTATATCCATAATGGCACGTTTGTCTATAAGGGCATCCCTTATGCGAAAGCAGAACGGTTTATGCCGCCTGCAAAACCCGATGCATGGGAAGGAATAAGAAGCTCCCTGTTTTGGGGACCGACCTGTCCAATGATGGCATCGCATAACATGGAGCCTGATGAAGGAAAATTTTTATTCCAGCATGATTGGGGGTATCCCAGTGAAGATTGTCTACGCTTGAATATCTGGACGCCTGGGATAAATGATGATAAGAAAAGACCCGTTATGGTCTGGATTCATGGAGGCGGGTATTCCTATGGTTCATCTCAGGAGCTTCCATGCTATGATGGTGAAAATCTCAGTAGAAAAGGTGATATAGTGCTTGTTTCTGTAAACCACCGTCTAAATGTACTGGGATTTCTGGATTTATCCGCCTTTGGTGAGAAATACAAATTCTCGTCAAATGTCAGTATGTTAGATCTTGTAGCTGCGCTGGAATGGATAAGAGATAATATTGCTAATTTTGGTGGTGACCCAAATAATGTCACAATATTTGGACAATCAGGCGGTGGGGGGAAGGTAGCTACCTTGTTGAGTGCACCTTCCGCTAAAGGTCTTTTCCACAAAGCCATTATTGAAAGTGGTTGGCAACCTGAATATCAGAAACAGGAAATAAGCCGGCGAATTGGCAGGGCTGTTGTTCAGGAACTGGGTTTACAGCCTTCACAAATAGACTCCATTCAGAAGATGCCCTACGCAGAACTTGCAGCTGCGACACAGCGGGCATTGAAAAAAATCAGGGAACAACTTACTGCAGAAGGTAATGAGCCTAAGGGATATAGCTTCGGCTTAATTCCTACCCTGGATGCTAATTTCTTGCCTTATGAGCAGAACGATCCGAGAGCACTCTCTCTGTCAAAAGATGTACCCCTTATTATTGGTACTACAAAGAATGAATTTATCACTTCAGTATGGATTAATCCTCGTATGAGGAATGCTCCCTTAGATAGTGTTAAAAGTTTCATTCAAAAGAAATATGGTGATAAAGCAGATGCCTACATTGCAGCAGTAAAGCAGGCTTTTCCCAAAGATACCAAGCCCACAGATTTGATAGATGTTGATGTCATGTTTCGGGGGGCAGCTGTTAACTACGCTAACCTTAAATCCTCTCACAGCAATGCGCCCGTTTTTATGTACCTATTCACCTGGCAATCGCCAATTTTCGATGGTGACTATAAAGCGTGTCATTGTATGGAGTTGCCTTTTGTGTTCAACAATATTGGTCTTTGGGAGGAAATAACCGGAGGTGGAAAGGAAGCTTATGTACTTGCTGATAAAATGAGTCAGGCCTGGATAAACTTTGCCCGCTATGGTGATCCAAACCATAGAGGATTGCCAAAGTGGGAACCCTATACCGAGGAAAATGGTACTACCATGTTTTTTGATAATGAATGTGTTATACACCATCACCATGATAGAGAACTCTTAAAGATTACAGCTAAGGAACAATCAATATTTTGAATTCGGAGGATAAAGTTTGTCATCGGATAGGTTAAATATAAAAACCGTGTATGGTATATTCGACATCGCTTTGTTATGCTGATGGCTATTTGTGTCTCCAAAACTATAATAAAAACATCGCTCTGGTTGGGCCGAATCAGATTCGTTCTTTGAAAAACTTCACCCCAATTAATATTGGAAATATCGATACCGAGCAGTTCGAAAGGACTTTTTACGTTGTGATCTTTAGATACGATTCCAAGAGAATCTTTTAAATTTGTAATTCAGAGTCATAAGTTTCAGTGAATCCCACGCCGTTTGATGGAAGTTAAATCTATCTGTGTTATCGGTCTTTCTTGAGAGTTGTCGTATAATGCCTTCGATAATGTTCGTTGTTCCTGGCATTTCAGGATGATATAGATTGAGTCCAAAGTTTGACAAAGTTATTTTCAAAACATTCAATTTTTTTCCCCAACAAGCGATGATTCAAGATTTATCTTCTTTTGAACAAGTGTAAATGTCTTTTTGCAATCATGACAGAATCATCTTCAAAGTGCTAAAGTTGAGGGTGTTTCAAAATAATCTTAGATTATGGGTGAGTTTTCATAATCAAAATTTTATTTTACGAAAAAGGACATTATCCGATGAATATAAAAGAAATTACAAGGCGTGTTTTTTTAAAACAGGCGGGGAGCGTTGCTGCAGCGCTTGCTATACCCAATGTTATACTCTCTTTTTCAGGGAGGGATGAAAGACGTCCAAATATTTTATTTGCCCTTGCGGATGATTGGTCGTGGCCCCACGCGAGCATCGCCTACAAAATGGGCATACCCGGAACTGATTCGGTTGTTAAGACGCCTGCTTTTGATAGAGTTGCGCGAGAGGGAATATGTTTTACAAATGCATATGTCTGTGCTCCCTCTTGTAGTCCCAGTCGGGCATCAATACTCACCGGTAGGTATATCTGGCAGCTTGAAACCGCTGCAAATCTCCGAGGTGTTTTACCTGCTAAATTTGCTGTTTATCCCGAAATCTTAGCAGATGCAGGATACCATGTTGGGTACATGCACAAAGGTTGGGCACCTGGACCATTGGGTAATAGAGTGCAAAATCCTGCTGGTCCCAAATACAATAATTTTGATGAATTTATTAGAAAACGTCCGAAAGAGACACCGTTCTGTTTTTGGTTTGGCAGTTGGGATGCACATCGAGGATATGTAAAAGATAGTGGTATAAATAGCGGTATGAAACCCGAGAATGTCACTGTTCCAGCATGTCTGCCGGACAACATGACTGTCAGAAAAGATATATGTGACTATTACTTTGAAGTACAGCGTTTTGATCGTGATGTAGGTAATATGCTAAAACTATTGGAGGAAAAAGGGGAATTGGAAAATACTATTGTTGTGATAAGTGGCGACAATGGTTTCCCATTCCCGCGTTGTAAGGTTGAATTGTATGATACAGGGACAAGAGTACCGCTGGCAATCCGTTGGGGCAAAAAAATTAAAGGTGGACGTGTTGTAAACGACTTTATCAATTTAGCGGAACTCGGTCCAACTTTTCTGGAAGTGGTCGGACTTGAAGTAGCGGATACTATGACTGCACCAAGTTTTGTGAATATTCTTATGTCAGATAAAGAGGGGCGTGTTGATCCGTTGCGAAATAAAGTGTTTACCGGTGTGGAATATCATGATTTTAATTGTCGTAAACCGGACGTAGGATACCCATCACGAACAGTTCGTAATGATGAATTTCTTTACATATGTAACTTTGCGCCTAACCGATATCCTGCAGGTGATCCGATTGAGTATCGTAAAGAACGTGGACCCTATGGAGAAATAGATCCATCTCCTACCAAAACGTATATGATTGAACATAAAAATGATCCTCAGATCAAAAAGCTGTTTAAACTGGCATTTGGTAAACGACCTGCGGAAGAACTTTACGACCTGCGAAAAGATCCCGGACAATTGCAAAATGTTGCGTACCTATCAGAATATGCTGAAAGTAAGAAAAAGATGGCTAATATTTTAATGAAAGGATTAAAGTCTATGGGAGACCCTCGTGCGCTTGGCAAAAAAAATGCTTTCAAATTTAGATGGAATCCACAAAAGGCAAAATTACCATGGAAAAGAAAACAACAAGACGTGAATTTCTAAAAAAAGCAACGTTAGGAGCTGTAGGGACTGCCTTTACTGGAATTACTTTATCCGGGAAGGGATCCGTTTTTGTAAACAGTGAAAAAAGTGCACCAGCAATTCTTAGCAAATCGACTAGAGGGGATAGACCAAATATCCTCTATATCTTTCCAGATCAACTTCGTTATAGTGCGCTTGGATCAAATGGTAATAAGATAATCTCTACCCCTAATATTGATAAAATTGCAGAACAGGGGGTAGTTTTTGATCAGGCTTTTTCTTCTTGTCCTGTATGTGCTCCGCATAGAGCTCAATTGATTACAGGAAGGTATTCACATAAGAATGGAGTGGTGGATAATGAGTATAAACCGCGTACTGATCAAGTGTTCTTTCATCAAGCATTAAAACGTGCTGGATATAGGACTGCTCATATTGGTAAATGGCATCTGGGTTATGGTCCCTACACCAAGGATAAGAGGTATGGATTAGACTACATGTTTGCTCATGATTGTGATCATCGTTATTATAATGTACAATATTATGAAAATGAAAAGGGTCCTATTAATACGCATACTTGGTCTCCAGAAATAGAAACTACGAAAGCTATTGAATTTATCGAGGACCATTGTAAAAGATATAAGGGGACACCATTTTCATTGCATATAGGTTTCGGACCGCCCCATAATGGATATGGTGGTAAAGGGCATCTTCCTTATGATCTATATCCTGGAGAATTTAATATTTATGATCCTGCTGAAATAGAGCTTCGTCCCAATGTTCCTGTACCACTAGCCGATTTTGCCCGGAATGAGATAGCGGATTACTATGCTAATATCACTGGAATTGATACCCAAGTAGGTCGTCTCATGGCAAAGCTTGATGAACTTGGAATTGCAGAAAATACTATTCTTGTTTTTTCTGCTGATCATGGAGATCATTTGAGAAGTTATGGATATGGGACCCCAGATGACCGGTGGCTGCATTATACTAAGCGAGCGAATAAAGCCACTCCTCATGAGGAAGCCATTCACATCCCGTTTATAATGCGTTTCCCTGCTCTTGGGAAAGGAGGTAAAAGAACACAAACTCTACTTAGTAGCGTGGATATAATGCCAACATTGTTGAGTCTCTGTGGTTTGGAGATCCCAGAGGGAGTTCAGGGAAAAGATCTATCGTATGTGGTAAGAGGGGAAAAAGGAGAGATGCCGGATTCTGTTTATTTACAGATTCTCGGACCTGGTTGGCCGCATAGAGGTAGATGGGTAGGATTTTGGCGAGGTGTGCGTACAGAGCGTTGGCTGTATGCGCGATGGCATGAACCGTCAAAATATGAGCATGGGATATGGCTCTTTGATCGAGAAAATGACCCTTATGAGATGAATAATTTAGCTGGCAAAAAGGAATATAAAGGGATTCAGGACAAGTTAGAAAAACGTTTGAAACAATGGATAAAACAGACGGATGATCCTTTTGATTCTGGAGAAAGAGATCCAAAGACAGGAATGTTACTCCTTGGGCAAGAATTTTCCCTTGAGAAGTATTATCGCTAGGTTATTAGTGATAAAGATACGATAATAATGATTCCTCATGCGAATCGAGCGGTTAATCGATGATACATGTGCGAGAAACTTATATAGATCGATTATAGGAGAAAACCGCAATTGTTAAGATCGAACAAGAAGAGAAAAGTTACCAAACGCCAGCCTAAAATTTTGTCTTCTGTGCTTGTGAAACCGGCCGGTCCCGATTGCAATCTTAGCTGCATCTATTGTTTTTATTTGCAAAAGGCAAGGCTTTTCCCTGAAGTAAAACGCCACAGGATGAGTGAGAAAATCCTGGAAGAGATGGTTCGGCAGGTGATGCAGCAGGGTAGTTCCCAACTTTCATTTGCTTGGCAAGGTGGAGAGCCCACATTGATGGGAGTGTCATTTTTTGAGAAAGCTGTGGAATTTCAAAAAAAATACGGGGTCAACCAGATCGTCGGTAATGGGCTTCAAACCAATGGTATATTGTTGAACAAGGATTGGGCTCAATTTTTGAGAAAAAATAAATTTCTGGTGGGTCTTTCTCTGGATGGACCACAGCACATTCACGATCATTACCGGGTTTTTAGAAACGGAAAAGGTTCCTGGACACGAGTGGTGGATCGGGCAAAAATGTTGTTGGATGCAGGTGTGGAAGTAAATGCTCTCACAGTGGTTTCCGATTATTCGGCACAATTCCCTGAAGAAATTTACGAATTTCATAAATCTCTTGGGTTGAGTTTTATGCAATTTATTCCATGTGTAGAAACAGATCCCAAAAATCCAGAACAGGCTGCGCCTTTTTCAGTTTCACCTGAACAGTACGGAAAATTCTTAAGAAAATTGTTCGACTTGTGGTGGAATGATTTCAAAGATGGGAAACCAACTACCTCCATCCGTTATTTTGATTCGGTTTTTTATACGTACGTCGGCTTTGTACCTCCGGATTGTATATTGCTTAAGGAATGCGGTGTTTATGTGGCTATCGAACATAATGGAGATGTCTATTCCTGTGATTTCTTTGTGGAGCCTACATGGAAATTAGGAAATATAATGAAAGACCGATTGGTCGAGCTTCTGAATTCAGAGCGCCAGTTTGAATTTGGGCAAGTGAAGAGTCATTTGCCAACTGAATGTGAAACTTGTCCCTGGTTGTATCATTGTTGGGGAGGTTGTCCCAAAGACCGCATTCGGGATCCCAGAGATAAAGGTAGCAATCATTTCTGTCAATCGTACAAAATGTTTTTTGAGCACACTGATGAGCGGTTAAAGGAATTGGCAGATGATTGGAAACGGAAGCAGTATGCTTAAATAATAACTTTCGCAATTTGTTAGTATCCGCTCTTTTAATTGTTATATAGGAGAAAAAAACAGAGCCGATACTGTAGGGTTCCGCTGTGTAAAAGACGCAAAATAGGGTAAAGGAAAGAACTCCAAAGTTACGGAATATGGAACTTGAATTCACTTGTATTATTGAGGAAGGAAACAATGCTAAGCTTAAATATACTACGTGATTTGATCACAAAACATCCAATTCGTTGTTTGTTGACCTTATTTATTGCAATCTGCATTTCGAATACAAATTTCCTCTGGGCTCAAAAAACTTACTACATTGATTCCCAAAATGGAGATGATAACAATGATGGACTTTCTAAAGATACTCCATGGAAATCTCATACTATGGTTTCAACTGTTACTTTTCAGCCTGGTGATACCATTGCTTTTAGAAGAGGGTCGCAGTTTACTGGGCCAATTCAATTTACTGAATCAGGTACTGAACAAAACCCCATAGTAATCACTTCGTATGGTGAAGGAGAATTTCCTCGGTTTACTAACCCTAATGATAATGATATGAATGGTAACTGTATTAGGATATTAGGGAGCTGGATTATATTGGAAAATCTCTGTTTTCACGATACACCTCCAACGAAAGACTGGCACAGATTAACAAGTATATTTAAAATGGGTGCAGTACTTAACATGGAGGGAGCTAATCACAATATCATACGAAATAATGTGTTTATACGGTGCACAAAAGCTATACAGTCAACTGGGGAATATACTCTTATTACTAATAACTATATGGACGGACCAAATCATGCACTATGGTATGAAGAAGGAGCGAAGGGTGGATGGGGACCAATAGGAATCCATTTAGGCATTGGAAACCAGGAAGTTTCGTATAACGTCATAAAAAATTATTTAACTACTAATAGCCCTTATGGGTCAGATGGGGGAGCAATAGAATTAGATGACGGAAGGTTTCACAAGGATAATTTTTATATTCATCACAATTATACCGAAGGCAATGCTGGTTTTATAGAGTCCAGTTGGGGGGCTGATTACAATCCCTACGTTCAGGAAGTTCACAATCTAAGAGTTGCTTTTAACGTCAACGTTGATGGGCAAGATTGGTTATACATGTGGGCCCCATGTCATGATTGCTATTTTGATAATAATACAGTAATTAGAACCCATGACTTCACAAGTCCGCTTAATGATGTTGCATATTTAGCTTTTGGGGGTATCCATTTCAGGAACAATTTATTTGTATATAATGCCCGTGATGCTTATCAAGGACCTGGGGCTCATGGTGTCATCACAGAGAATAATTGGTATCTAAATATTAATGATTGGTCAAAGATTCATTGGGATCCAAATCAGGCGGGAAGTGGTGATCCAGGCCTTGTTGATTTAGAAAATGGAGATTATCACTTAAAAAGTGATAGTCCTTTGAGAGGAAGAGGTGTAAATTTAAGTGAATATTACTCAGTTGATTATGAAGGTAATACTCTTAGTGAAAGCGGAGCGTGGGATGTAGGTGCTTTACAGTTTCCTGGATCATCACCTGATATTAATGAAAATATTCAATTTCAACAGAACTATCCAAATCCCTTCAATTCGTATACAATAATCAATTTTAGTATTCCAAAAGCTGGTAATGTAACAATGGCTGTTTATAATATTATGGGACAAAAAATAAGGACTCTTCTAAAAAATAAATTGCATGCTGGGAATCATTTTGTTAGATGGGACGGAAGGAACGATGATGGTAATGTAGTTCCTCCCGGAATTTATTTTTACAGATTGGAGTCTGGGAATTATATTGAAACAGAAAAAATGATATTAACACGATAGTATCTAATTTACGTAATTTGATGTTGGAACTCCGAATCTCAATCGATATAGGGAGTCTTATTATGAAACATCGGTTTTTATCAATCTCTGTGTTATTGTTTCTAAGTATATTAGGATGTTCCAGCCATTCCGGGAAGAATGCCAAGGTAAAACCACTTGGTCATATTGGTCTGAAACCGTTGGTTGTGACAGAGGTGAAGTTTTATTCAGAGTCTTTACAGCGTAATATGTTTATGAATGTTGTTTTACCACGAGGCTACAAAAAATCGGATATACGCTACCCTGTTCTATATCTTTGCCATGGTCTGACATCAAACTATCACGAATTTGAGTATGTAGGTGTACCTGAATACCTAAATCGTTTCGATATGATTGCGGTCATGGTTGATGTGGGTAATTCATGGTACGTTAATTGGGCAAAATCCGAAGATAACCAGCATAATAATTTTGCCGATTACATATGTAAAGATGTAATTGGTTATGTTGACACGC
>CAYYPT010000046.1:0-2137 GCA_964473625.1 uncultured bacterium
TTTATGTGCGGCTTCGTACGCTCAAACTTAGCCTTAGCCATAGATCTGTACCTCCTTAAAATCAGTTATTTTTAAGCAAAACCTCTTACTCTCTCTATTATTTTTTGGGATTCCGTTTCCGGAACTTCCTGATAGTGAGAAAATTGCATTGTATACACTGCTCGTCCCTGTGTTTTTGATCTGAGATCAGTAGCATACCCAAACATCTCACTCAATGGGACAGTAGCCGAAACCACCTGCGCATCTTTTCGCTGATGAATACCTCCTATCCGTCCCTTTCGAGCGTTAATATCGCCCAGAACTTCTCCCAAATATTCTTCGGGGACAACCACTTCTACTTTCATCATTGGTTCTAAAAGAACTGGTTTGGCTTTTTTTACTCCCTCATGAAGCGCTATTGCCCCGGCAGTTTTAAAAGCAAGTTCGGAAGAATCCACAGGATGATAAGAACCGTCAAGAAGAGTTACTTTAATGTCAACTAAAGGATATCCTGCAACAACGCCGTTATTCATAGCTTCCTTAATTCCTTCTGAAATCGGAGCAATGTATTCCCGGGGAATAACGCCGCCAACAATTTTATTCTCAAAAATATATCCTGCTCCCTTTGGGGCTGGCTCAAGTTGAATAACAACATGACCATATTGTCCATGTCCGCCTGTTTGTCTAATAAATCGCCCTTCTGCCTGCACTGATTTTGTAATAGTTTCTCTATAAGCAACCTGAGGACGGCTTACATTAGCTTTAACTTTAAATTCTCTCAGTAACCGATCCACAATAATTTCAAGATGAAGCTCTCCCATCCCAGAGATAAGAGTCTGGCCAGTATCCTCATCCGTAGCTACCCTGAAAGTAGGATCTTCTTCCATTAATTTGGAAAGAGATGCGGAAAGCTTATCCTGATCTGCTTTGGTTTTTGGTTCAATTGCCACAGAAATCACAGGCTCAGGAAATCGCATAGATTCAAGAACTATCGGATTTTTGGAATCGCAGAGCGTGTCGCCCGTTTTTGTATAACGAAGTCCCACTGCAGCCGCAATATCTCCACAATAAACAGCGTCACGATCCTCACGTTTATTAGCATGCATTTGGAGAATTCTACCCAGGCGTTCTTTTTTCCCTTCCCTGGAATTTAACACGTATGTTCCAACATGGGCTACCCCTGAATAAACTCTGAAATAGGTAAGCTTTCCAACATAAGGATCTGTCATAATCTTAAAGGCCAAGGCAGAAAAAGGTTCGTCATCACTGGTACGACGTCTGACTATCTTTTCACGCTTAGGATCAATACCTTCTATGTCAGGCACGTCCAATGGGGAAGGAAGAAAATCTACTATTGCATCGAGAAGGCGCTGGACGCCTTTGTTTTTGAAAGCCGCCCCGCATAGAACTGGCGAAATTTCCACATCAAGTGTGGCCTTTCTTAACGCCCACTTAATTTCTGCCGCAGAAATCTCTACGCCTTCAAGATACTTTTCCATAAGTTCATCATCATACTCTACCACGCTTTCTAAAAGATTATGACGATATTCTTCCGAAATTGTCTGGAGGTCTCGCGGAATTTCAATCTCTTCCCATTCTGTTCCAAGGGTAGAATCGTTATAAACAACCGCTTTCATTTTTATAAGATCAATCAATCCTGTAAAAAGCTCGCCTGCTCCCATAGGAATTTGTATAGGTACTGGATTGGCGCCGAGACGTTCTTTCATCATTTTGACAACATTTTCAAAATCCGCGCCGACCCGATCCATTTTATTTACAAAAGCTATACGGGGAATACTGTATTTATCGGCCTGTCTCCAAACTGTTTCTGATTGGGGCTCAACACCTCCCACAGCACAAAAAATGGCCACTGCTCCGTCTAATACTCTTAGGGATCGTTCTACTTCTACTGTAAAATCTACGTGTCCTGGTGTATCAATAATGTTAATACGGTGGTTTTTCCAAAAACAGGTTGTCGCTGCTGAAGTAATGGTAATGCCCCGCTCCTTTTCCTGCTCCATCCAATCCATGGTAGCAGCACCATCATCCACTTCGCCAATACGATGCACTCTTCCAGTATAGAAAAGGATCCGCTCTGTCGTTGTGGTTTTCCCCGCATCGATGTGAGCCATTATCCCAATATTACGAGTTTTTTCTA
>CAYYPT010000046.1:2237-15309 GCA_964473625.1 uncultured bacterium
GTGGTTTTCCCCGCATCGATGTGAGCCATTATCCCAATATTACGAGTTTTTTCTAGAGAATATTGTCTCGGCATTTTTTCACAGTCTTAAATTAAACATTACCCAATCTATAATTACAATTATTTTTACCACCTGAAATGTGCAAAAGCTTTATTTGCCTCAGCCATTTTGTGAGTATCTTCTTTCTTCTCGATTAACACACCTTCATGATTCTTTTTCTATAAATTGTTTAATTCTTCCTCACTAATACCTACAATCTTCATAAAATGCTTGAGCAAGTAATTTAATAAATTTCTTCCCCGAAATAGTTCTCAAACTGCAATCTCCAAAATTCTTCCCTTTTCTGAAGTCGGGGTTTCTTCGACATCAACAGACAAACAGGCTTCCACTGCTTCATAAAGATTGCTAAGAAGCTCCTCAAAGGTTTCACCCTGTGTTGCACACCCAGGTATAGTAGGCACTTCTGCCCAATAGCCTCCTTCTTCAGCTTCATGAATAAGGACCTTGAGTTTCACGATTTATATATACCTCCCGGGAGTCATTTTAACATCCCCCAATTAATCCCTATTGAATTTTACCACCTGAAATGTGCAAAAGCTTTATTTGCCTCAGCCATTTTATGAGTATCTTCTTTCTTCTTGATCGACGCACCTTCATTCTTCGAAGCAGCAATGAGTTCTGAAGCCAATCTCTCGGCCATGGTTTTTTCTGGACGGGCTTTAGCATAAGCTATAATCCATCGAAAAGCAAGAGCTTGTCGTCTATCGGGACGTATTTCCACGGGGACTTGATATGTGGCCCCACCAACCCGGCGAGATCTGACCTCTAACACCGGCTTTACATTTTCCAGCGCTTTTTCAAATATCTCTATTCCCTTTGTACCAGTGCGCTGTTCAATAATATCCATCGTGGAATAGAAAATCTTTTCCGCCAGACTGCGTTTCCCTCGCCGCATTAATCCATTTATAAACTTAGTAACTACTTCACTGCGATAAACAGGATCCGGCAAAATTTTGCGTTTAGGTACTCTTCTTCTTCTCGGCATTTAAAATACCCCGTTTACTTCTTTCGTTTTACTCCGTATTTAGATCTTCCCCGTTTACGATCTTCGACTCCGCTGGTATCATATGTTCCCCGTATAATATGATACCGCACACCAGGAAGATCTTTAACTCGTCCGCCCCTGATAAGCACAATAGAATGCTCCTGCAAATTATGCCCTTCTCCAGGAATATAAGCGGTAACTTCAAACCCATTAGTTAATCTAACTCTTGCAACTTTCCGCAAAGCCGAATTAGGCTTTTTGGGAGTGGTAGTATAAACCCGTGTGCATACTCCTCTTTTTTGAGGGCAATTACGCAATGCCGGGGCTTTTGTTTTTTTAAGTATCTCTTTTCTACCGTGCCGTATTAATTGATTTAGTGTAGGCAAAAATTCCTCCTCAACTCAAAAATATTTTTCCCTATCTATTGAGCAACATCCTGAGTTACCATTTTCTCGGGGATGTTTTTTTCTTCCTCTTTACGCCAAACCCTTAAATACTTAAAACGTTTTATACCGGTGCCAGCTGGAATAAGATGTCCCATAATCACATTCTCTTTTAACCCTACCAGATGGTCAACACGCCCTTTGATAGCCGCATTTGTTAAAACCCTTGTCGTCTCCTGAAAAGATGCAGCAGAAATAAAAGAATCTGTTCCAAGAGAAGCCTTTGTAATTCCCAGCAAGAGTGGGTTAAAAGTAGCCGGCTTGGCTGGACGAAACGCAGCTGGAGTCTTCCCATCCTGTTTTAACTTCTCATTAACAGTATTCACTTTGGTTTTATCTACAACATCACCTGTTCTAAATTTAGAATCTCCTGGCTCAGTAATAACAACTTTGTTCATAATTTCATTATTAACCTTCAAGAAAACCTGTCGGTTAACCTGCTCATCTTCCAGAAATTCTGTATCTCCAGCATCTTCCACCCGAACTTTCCGCAGCATCTGACGGACTATAACCTCAATATGTTTATCGTTAATCCGGACACCCTGAAGTCTGTATACTTCCTGAATTTCATTTACTAAATATTCCTGGACACGATTTGCTCCCAGAATAGCCAAAATATCGTGAGGCACTACAGAACCTTCAGAAAGTTTCTCGCCAGCCCGAACAGTATCTCCCTCATGCACTAAAAGATGTTTTCCGTAAGGGATTAAATATACTCGTTTGTCTCTATTATCTTTAGAAGTTACAATAATCTTTCGCACGCCCCTTCGTACAGAACCGAACTGTACCGTTCCATCAATCTCGCTTACCACAGCTGGATCTTTCGGCCTCCGGGCTTCAAAAAGTTCTGCTACTCTGGGCAACCCTCCTGTAATATCTCTTGTTTTACTTATTTCTCTAGGAATTTTAACTAACACGTCCCCCGCTTTTATTAACTGACCATCCTTTACTACAAGATGAGCACCTGTTGGAATTATATACGATCCTAATTTTTTATTCTTCTCGTCAACAATGGAAATATGCGGACTCAGATCCTTGTTTTTCGCTTCAATAATAACCATTTGACGCTGGCCTGTTACTTCATCTACTTCATCACGATAGGTAACATTCTCTTTGATGTCCACAAACTTTACCTTCCCATCTGTGCTGGAAAGAATTGTATCAGAATACGGATCCCATCGGAAAAGAGTTTGTCCCTTTTTTACACGATCACCTTCTCTTACCAGAATGTGAGCACCGTAGGGAATGGTAAATCGTGAAATAATCCTATTATCGTCATCCAACACTTTTAAAATCCCATTGCGCCTCAAAGCAATAATCTCCCCGCCGGGCTGCTCCACAACGTGAACATTTTCATACTGAACAACTCCATCTCCCTTGGAAACAACCTCTGATTCTGCAGCAATACGACTGGCAGTTCCACCAATATGGAAAGTTCGAAGAGTAAGCTGAGTGCCCGGCTCTCCAATTGACTGAGCAGCCATTACGCCTACAGCCTCTCCCACATCAACCATCCTCCCGGTAGCTAGATTTCTGCCGTAGCATTTACTACAAACTCCCCGCGGGGCTTCACAGGTAAGAACAGAACGTATACCTACAGTATCAATACCTTTTGAGATAATGAGATCTGCCGTTTCTTCATCTATAAGCGTACCAACAGGAACCAGAACCTCCCCTGTGTCAGGATCGTACACATCTTCAGAAGTAACTCGACCCAATATTCGATCTCGCAGAGGTTCGATGACTTCCTCTCCCTCCTTTAAATCGCCAACATGAAGCCCCATAATCGTACCGCAATCTTCCATTGTTACAACCACATCCTGGGCAACATCTACCAATCGTCTCGTAAGATAGCCTGCATCAGCTGTTTTCAATGCTGTATCTGCCAATCCTTTACGAGCTCCATGAGTAGAAATAAAGTATTCAAGAACCGAAAGACCTTCCCTAAAGTTGGCAGTAATGGGAGATTCAATAATTTCGCCTGTGCCTCCTGTTAATTTCTTTTGAGGTTTAGCCATCAATCCTCTCATTCCTGCCAGTTGACGGACTTGCTCTCTGCTTCCCCGAGCACCAGAATCAGCCATCATGTAAATGGGATTCAAACCATCCATTGAATATTGTAAACGGTCAAAAAGATGATCTGCTATCTGGTTAGTTGCTCTGGTCCACACATCTATCACTTTGTTGTAACGTTCCCCGTCTGTAATCACACCTTTTTCGTAGAGACTGCGGATATATTCTACTTCTTTATTGGATTTCTTTATTAACTCCTCTTTTTCCTTAGGAATAATGGCATCGTCTACCCCGATGGTAATCCCGGCTCTCATTGCATACGAAAAACCTAAATCCTTAAGGTCGTCTAAAAATTTCACCGTGTTAAGCGACCCAACAACTTTGTAGGACCGCGCGATGATTTCTTCCAGCCGTTTTTTTGTAAGCAACTCATTTAAATATCCCAACTCTTTTGGGACAACCTGATTAAAGATTATCCTTCCGGTAGTGGTATCAACAAGTTTACCATCTATACGCACTTTTATCTTAGCATGAAGACCTATCCTATTATCATTATATGCAATGAGTACTTCCTCAGGGTCAGCAAATATTTTCCCCTCGCCAAGGTCGCCTTTTTTGGCTTTTGTCAAGTAGTAACATCCCAAAACAATATCCTGGCTGGGAATAGCAAGCGGACGTCCATTTGCAGGAGAAAGAATATTGTGACTCGAAAGCATAAGAACCTTTGCTTCCATTTGAGCCTCAACTGATAGAGGCACATGAACAGCCATCTGGTCGCCGTCAAAATCGGCATTAAACGCTGCACAAACCAGAGGATGAATTGAGATTGCTTTACCCTCCACAAGAATGGGTTGAAAAGCCTGTATACCCAATCGGTGAAGAGTCGGCGCTCTGTTTAAAAGTACAGGATGATCCTCAATAATTTCTTCTAAAATGTCCCATACTTCAGCGTCTTTTCTTTCCACCAATTTCTTGGCTGCTTTAACAGTCTTCACAATTCCTCGTTCTACTAGCTGACGTATCACAAAAGGTTTAAACAACTCAAGAGCCATCTCTTTGGGAAGACCACATTGATCCATCTTTAATTCCGGTCCTACTACAATCACAGAACGTCCAGAATAATCAATTCTCTTACCTAATAAGTTTTGTCTAAACCTTCCCTGCTTGCCTTTCAGCATATCTGATAAAGATTTTAAGGGTCGATTGCCCTCTCCACGAACCGCCGCTCGCCTTTTCCCATTATTGAAAAGAGAATCTACTGCCTCTTGAAGCATACGTTTTTCATTCCGGAGTATGACTTCTGGAGCTCTGATTTCAAGGAGCTTTTTTAAACGATTGTTACGAATAATAACTCTACGGTAAAGATCGTTTAAATCAGAAGTAGCAAAGCGACCGCCTTCAAGAGGAACTAAGGGACGCAATTCAGGCGGTATAACAGGTATTACAGACATTACCATCCACTCAGGTTTGTTGGGCTTTCCACTCTCAGTCTTCCGAAATGCCTCAACGACACTCAATCTCTTCAGCGCATCTCTCTTTGATTGGATAGAACCATCTGCTTTAACTCTACTCCGGAGTTCCCTTGAAAGCTCTTCTATATCCACCCTCTGCAAAAGATCACGTATAGCCTCACCACCCATCTTTGCGATAAAGTGTTTTCTGGGGTTTTCTTCGTCCTCTTCAAAAGAACTCTCTTCCTCTTTGAGTCGCTCTTTAATCTCCAGATATTCCTCTTCCGAAAGAAGCTGTTTTGGCTTCAATCCGCTGTTTCCTGGCTCAATTACAACATAAGACTCGTAATAAATTATTTTTTCCAGATCATTACTCGACATATCAAGGATATAACCGATCTTCGAAGGAATCGATCTGAAATACCAAATATGGACTACTGGAACAGCAAGACTGATATGACCCATCCGTTCCCGACGTACTGCTTTAGTCGTAACTTCCACACCACAGCGGTCGCATATAATACCCTTATACCTGATCCGCTTATACTTACCGCAATGGCATTCATAATCCTTTACAGGCCCGAATATCTTTTCACAAAAAAGTCCATCTTTTTCAGGTTTGTAGGACCTATAATTGACTGTCTCTGGCTTTAAAACTTCTCCATGGCTCCAGCTAAGAATTGTATCAGGAGAAGCAAGATTAAGACTAATACTTGAGAAATCTCTTTTTTCTATTCTGTCGTGCGACAAAAATAACACCTCCTCAAGGGTGCTTTTAAACTAGCGCAACTCGACATCTAAGCCGAGCCCCATTAATTCTTTCAATAAAACATGAAAAGACTCTGGCAATCCTGGCTCAGGCAAATTCTCACCTTTAACAATAGCCTCGTATGCCTTAGCCCGTCCTTTAACATCATCGGACTTAACTGTAAGTATTTCCTGCAAAGTGTGCGCAGCACCGTAAGCCTCCAGAGCCCATACTTCCATCTCACCAAACCTTTGCCCACCAAACTGAGCCTTTCCACCCAAGGGTTGTTGTGTAATAAGAGAATAAGGTCCTATAGAACGAGCATGTATTTTATCTTCTACCAGATGGGAAAGTTTCATCATATAAATACAACCAACTGTTACTCGCTGATCAAATTTTTCTCCTGTACGCCCATCATAGAGCTCACTTTTTCCATCTGGAGGGAGACCTGCTTTTTTCATTTCTTCTTTTACTTCTTCCTCGGTAGCGCCGTTAAAAACAGGCGTGGCATAAGTACAACCTAAAATCTTAGCCGCCCATCCTAAATTTGTCTCTAATATCTGCCCCATATTCATACGAGAAGGAACTCCCAATGGATTAAGAACAATATCAACAGACGTTCCATCCGGAAGATAAGGCATGTCCTCCACCGGAACTATTTTCGCTACCACACCTTTGTTTCCATGGCGACCAGACATCTTGTCCCCTACCTGAAGCTTTCGTTTACGAGCTATATAGACGCGGACCAACTGAATGATACCAGGGGGCAATTCAGTGCCTATAGAAACCTTTTCTTTTTCTCTTTTAATTTTTTCTTCTATCTTAGACAGTTTTTCTTCATAGTTGTGATAAAGCGTCTTAATAGAATTGTGTGTATCAGAATCGGTTGTCCAGGGAACACTTAAATCCAGGGTATCAAAATTAAGCTTTTCAAGAATTTTTTCTGAAAGTTTAACTCCCTTTCTTACTACAATCTTATCCAGTTCCACATCACGAATTCCGGCAGAAACTTTTCCAAGAAGGAGAGATTGAAGTTTCTCATTTCTTAACAGCCAGAGTTTTCTCTTTTCTCGTTCACCCCACGCTTTAATTTCTTCCAGATGTTTCTTGTCCTGCTTTTTTGTCTTTGCATCCTTTCGCTTCAGAGAAAAAACTTTTGTATCGATGACAATCCCATTCATACCTGGGGGCGCCTTTAAAGAAGCATCTTTCACATCTCCGGCTTTTTCACCGAATATTGCTTTCAACAACTTTTCCTCTGGAGTGGGTTCTGTTTCCCCTTTTGGGGTTACTTTTCCCACAAGGATATCCCCTGCTTTTACCTCTGCCCCGACTCTAATAACGCCGTTTTCATCTAAATCTTTCGTTGCTTCCTCTGAAACATTCGGAATTTCCCTGGTAAGCTCTTCCTCACCCCTTTTGGTATCTCGCACTTGAAGTTCAAACTCTTCAACATGAACAGAAGTATAAATATCTTCGTGCACGACCCGTTCGCTGATAACAATTGCATCTTCAAAATTATAGCCTCTCCAAGGCAAAAAGGCGACAAGAACATTTCTACCAAGAGCTAATTCGCCTCTCTCTGTAGCGCATCCATCAGCTAAGATATCTCCCTTTTTTACCTTACCGCCTACAGAAACCAGTGGCTTCTGATTGATCATAGTATCCTGATTCGTACGTAAGAATTTAGTTAGTTTATAACTTACTGTATCCTGGTAATCAAAACTCAACGGGTCAATTTCTTTTCTAGAATCAAGTTTAATAACAATTTCTTCTGCACTAACCTTGACAACGGTACCATTAACTTCAGAAACAAGAAGCGCCCTGGAATCCTTAGCAACTTTCTGTTCCATCCCTGTGCCTACCAGAGGAGCTTCGGGCTGAAGAAGAGGGACAGCCTGCCTCTGCATATTAGAGCCCATCAAAGCGCGGTTGGCATCATCATGTTCCAAGAAAGGAATCAAGGCTGCTGCTGCACTGACGATCTGGGTGGGAGACACATCCATATAATCAACCTGTTCGGGTTTTACTACAGGAAATTCTCCTTTGTAGCGCGCTTTGATTTTTTGATTTAAGAAATTTCCGTTCTCATCGATAGGTGCATTGGCCTGGGCAATTATGTACTGTTCCTCATCATCAGCACTTAAATATTCGATTTTATTTAGCACTCGACCATTTTCTACTTTTCTGTAAGGAGTTTCCAGAAATCCGAACTCATTAACTTTAGTGTATGTAGCAATGGAAGATATAAGCCCGATATTAGGCCCTTCTGGAGTTTCAATAGGACAGAGCCGTCCATAGTGGGTGTAGTGAACATCCCGAACTTCAAACCCTGCTCTTTCTCTGGTAAGCCCCCCAGGGCCAAGAGCTGAAAGTCGTCTTTTATGAGTAAGTTCAGCCAGAGGATTCGTTTGATCCATAAATTGAGAAAGCTGGCTTGTTCCAAAGAAAGTGTTAATAACCGACATAACAGTACGAGCATTTACCAGATCCTGAGGAACCAATCGCTCGCTATCGCCAATGTTAAGTCTTTCTCTGATAGTTCTTGCCATACGTGACAAGCCTACATTCATCTGGGCAGAAAGCTGTTCCCCAATAGTTCTTACACGCCTATTACCCAGATGATCAATATCATCTGTTGTTTTTATACCTGCCCGTAGATCCAACAGATACTTTATGATCATTACTAAATCTTCTGTAGTCAAAACCGTTACATCTTCAGGAATATCCAAACCCAACTTACGATTCAAACGGTACCTACCAACTCTGCCAAGATCGTATCTTTTTGGGTTAAAAAATAACCTATCTATAAGAGCCCGGGCCGTATCCAGATCGGGTGGGTCTCCGGATCTTAACTGTCGATAAATTGCTTCAATCGCATCTTTTTGGGATTGAACTGTATCCTTTTTTAAAGTATTGTTTATTACCTCAGAACCACCTATTCGATCTTCTGAAACAACAAACTTTAGTTTAGTAACACCCAATGTCTTAAGTCGCGGGATAAGTTTTTCCTCTAAGATACCGTCACGATCTAAAATTATTTCGCCAGTCTCCTTATCGACAACTCCTTCTTCATCTTGACTGAAGAAAACTCTTCGTCCAATGTATTTTTTGATTTTGGGATCATCAATAGGAATTTCTTCGATTAAATTAAAAAGCCTCAGAACTTCTTCATCAGTTGAACATCCAATCGCCCGCAAGAGTGTAGTAACAGGAAACTTACGACCTTGATCTACATAAACATACAAAACATCATTGGTATCTGTCATAAACTCAAGCCATGAACCGCGGAAAGGAATAATTCTGGCAGAATACGTTCTAATCCCATTGGGGTAAACTTTTTCGTCAAAAAAGACCCCGGGAGAACGATGGAGCTGGTTTACAATAATACGCTCGGCCCCATTAATTATAAAAGTCCCTCTCTCGGTCATGTAGGGTAAATTCCCCAAGTAAACAACCTGTTCTATTGTATCCGTATACTTAGATTTATCGTAAACATCGCGTACCGAGAGCCTGAGTTTTGCTTTTAATGGGACAGCATAGGTCACTCCCCGTTCCCTGCACTCTTCCACAGTGTATTTTGGGGACTCGACGTAATATTCCACAAACTCCAGCAGGAAATTCTCTCTGGAATCCGTTATAGGAAACAAGGAAAGAAAAACCTCCTGAAGCCCCTGAACTTTTCTTTTGTCAGGGGGAACATCGTCTTGCAAAAAATCCTTGAAGGATTTAAGCTGGATATCCAGCAAATCCGGGATTTCCATTACAGACGATATTTTAGAAAAAGATTTACGTCGTATGAGTTCTTTTCTCAAGTAAATCACTCTCCTTAAAAAAGGAAAAATGTTTACGATAGACTTACTTTAATTCTACCGTAGCACCCACCTCTTCCAATTGACGTTTAATATCTTCGGCTTCTTCCTTTGTTACGCCCTCTTTTACTGCACATGGCACTGATTCAACTAAATCTTTAGCCTCTTTCAACCCCAGTCCGGTAATCGCTCGGACAACCTTGATTACCTGAATTTTACTCGATCCAAAGGAAGTAAGCATCACATTAAATTCTGTCTTCTCTTCTGCCTGTGCTACTTCCGGAGCAGGGGCAGCACCCGGAGCAGCGGCAACAACAGGAGCAGCGGCTGTCACTCCAAATTCTTCCTCAAGCGCTTTGACCAATTCCGCGAGTTCCATTACTGTCAATTTCTTAACCGCTTCAACAATTTTTTCGACATTTTTGCTCTTTGAAGATTTCTCTTTTTTAACCTCTTCTTTTTTTTCCGCCACTTCAACGGCTTCTTCCGTCTTCTTTTCCTCAGCCATTATCATTATCCTCCAAACTTATTTATTCTTTATCTTTTGCATTTTTAATAGCATCCAAAGTCATAACAAATTTTTGAAGAAGATTATATAAACCGGCTACCATCCCCTGAATGGGAGCATTAAATCCTCCAACTATACGGGCCAGTAAAACATCTTTTGGAGGAAGAGAAGCTATCTCTTCTATTTTCTCCGGCCCATAGAAAACACCCTCAAAAAGTGAAACTTTAATTTTTGGTTTCTCAGCCTTCTTAGCAAATTCCGAGACAACGCGAGCTGGAGCAGAAGGATCATCAAAACTATATGCAATAGCAGAAGGACCCTGCAAATAATTTACCAGCTCATCCCAACCTACTTTTCTAGCAGCTATGCGGGCCAGCGTGTTTTTTACAACACGATAGTTTACCGAAGCCTCTCGACATTTCCGTCTCAGCTCTTCCATCATTTCTACATTGAGGCCTTCAAAATCAGTGAGAAACACCCCTTTGGCCTTTTGTAATATTTCGGCAATTTCCTCTACTGCTGCTTCTTTTTCCGGTCTTGCCATAATTTGTCCTCAATTTGAACAACAAACTTTTTTATCTTATCGCTTCCAGCAAAGCTGTTCTATCTATCTTTATCCCGGGTCCCATCGTTGAAGAAAGAGTAACATTGCGCACATACTGCCCTTTGGCCGAAGCAGGCCGCAATCTTAAGATCTGTTCCATAAGAACTTTAATATTTTCTACCAGTTTTTCTTTAGGAAAGGAAACCTTACCGACTACAGCATGTATATTCCCATATCGATCTACTCTGAACTCGATGCGTCCGGCTTTAAGCTGTTTTACTGCTTCTCCAACTTCAAAAGTTACCGTCCCTGCTTTAGGGTTAGGCATTAAGCCTTTTCTGCCAAGATATCGTCCTAATTTCCCCACATCTTTCATAACATCGGGCGTAGCTACAATAGCATCTACGTCGCTCCAGCCTTCTTCGATCTTTTTTATATATTCCTCCAATCCTACATAATCAGCACCTGCTTCCTTAGCCTCCTTATCCTTAGGAGCCTTACAGAGCACAAGAACTCTAACATTTTTTCCTGTACCGTGGGGGAGAACAACAGTCCCTCTCACAGCTTGATCCGCTTTCTTGGGATCCACTCCAAGACGGACAGCAATATCTACCGATTCATCGAACTTGGCAGACGCTGTTTCCTTTAAAATTTCAACACCCTCTTCCAACCCAAAGGATTTTTCTGTACCTACTTTCTCAGTAATAGACTTGTATCGCTTACTTCGTTTCATAAGTAATATCCCTATCCTTCAACAACAATGCCCATGCTCCGAGCCGTCCCTTCGATAATCCGCATGGCCATTTCAATATCATTGGCGTTTAGATCCACCATTTTGAGTTGGGCTATTTCCTTAATCTGTTCGCGGGTCACTTTACCAACTTTCTCACGATTGGGTTCACCAGAGCCCTTCTCAATTTTAGCCGCTTTTTTCAAAAGAACTGCCGCAGGAGGAGTTTTTGTGATAAAAGAAAACGAATGATCCGCGTATACAGTAATAACTACCGGTATAATAAGCCCCTGTTTATCCTGGGTTTTTGCATTAAAGGCTTTGCAAAACTCCATAATATTAACGCTGTGCTGACCAAGAGCAGGCCCTACTGGCGGAGAAGGATTTGCCTGCCCGGCCGGAATTTGCAATTTAATTAAACCTACAACCTTTTTTGCCATTATCAATACCTTTCAACACAAATAACTTTATCGTAAAAAACCATAAGATATAAATTAGGAGTAGCTTCTTATCTCATATCTTTGCAGACTTGCCAACCTCCCTATTTTTCAAGTTCTACCTGCAAAAAATCCAACTCCACAGGGGTTGAACGCCCAAAAATGCTGACCATAACTTTTAATTTTTTCTTTTCCTGGCTAACTTCTTCTACAACTCCGGTAAAATCTGTAAAGGGACCGTCAATTACCTTAACTGGATCCCCTTCACGAAATGGTATTTCAACAATTTCCTTATCTCTGCGCTCTTCAACTCTTCCCAGAATACGTTTCACTTCTTCATCTTGAAGAGGAACTGGCTGATTTTTAGGACCAACAAAATTAGTTACACCGGGTGTACTAAGAACAACATGTTGAGTTACTTTATCAAGCTCCATTTCTATTAACATATATCCCGGGAAAAAAATGCGGTTTTTCACTCGTCTTTTCCCATCCCTCATTTCAACCACATTTTCTGAAGGAATTAAGATTCTCTTAATCTTATCCTTCAAATTAGCCCGTTCAATTTCACTCTCCAGATATTTCTGGATCTTTTTCTCGTGGCCAGAAAAAACATGTATAGCATACCAGCGTAACACCCGGGACTCTCCCCCAATCAAAAAATGACCTTAAGCAAATGGTTTAAAAGAAAATCTACCCCAAAAATAAAAACAGACAAAGCCACGCAGAGCACAACAACCACCACAACAGACCCGTAAAGCTCCTCTCTCGTCGGCCAGCTTACTTTTGAAAGCTCATGATTAACTTCACTTAGATATTTTGAAATTCCCTTAAACATTTTTTCCCCTTTTATACGCTGGCAGGCCTGGAGGGACTCGAACCCCCAACCCCCGGATTTGGAGTCCGGTGCACTAGCCAATTGTGCTACAGGCCTACTGAAAACATTTTAAAATACCTATAGCTCTCTAAAGCTGATCTTTCTGGTTAATAAACAGGATAAGACTTAAAACGTAAAAACCCTATTTGCCGCCTGGCAAATCGGGAAATTACAGGGTTTCTCTCTTTACAACTTAACTTGGGAGCAAAATTCTTCTGACTCTATCCTGATCCTGGTTCACCCATAATTACCTGGTTTCCTTATGAAGCGTATGTCTATTACAAAAAGGACAATACTTTTTATATTCTACTCTTCCAGAATGTTTTTTCTTGTTTTTTGTCGTAGTATAATTTCGGTGTTTACATTCTGTACATTCCAATATGATAATATCCCGCATGATCAACTATTCCAATATTTTTCCTACTACGCCAGCGCCGACTGTACGACCTCCCTCTCGTATAGCAAAC
>CAYYPT010000047.1:0-13628 GCA_964473625.1 uncultured bacterium
GATTTATGATGTTGTTATGAATGAATTATAAAGTACGCATTTCCGTGAAGAACCGCAAATAATAACCCCACTCTATGATTTAGGTGTGAGCAGAATATATTTTGTCAGAAACAGTAATCAAAAAATTTTGGGGATCATACTACAAAAATCATTATAAAATACCAGACTACATTAATTTTCTTTTGCTAATTCTCTGTAAAAGCATGTCCGGTTTCCTGTGTGACATGCAGGTCCTGTTTGTTCCACCTGAAGCAAAAGAGTATCTTCATCGCAGTCGATAAGAATAGCTTTCACCTTTTGAATATGGCCAGAGGTTTCACCTTTCATCCAGAGTTTTTTGCGAGATCGGCTCCAGTATGTAGCATTACCGCTTTCTAGAGTTAACTGAACGCTTTCTTTATTCATATAAGCCAGCATAAGCACTTCTCCGCTACGGACATCTTGAGCAATTGCTGGAACAAGACCTCTGCTGTCAAATTTTATTTTCTTCAGTAGTTCTTTATCTTCCAATAATTTGCTAAATTCGGACATTTATACCCCTTTCCTTTAAATATTGTTTTACTTCTCCAATAGAATGAGTGCGGTAGTGAAAAATAGAAGCGGCGAGCACAGCATCTGCTTTTCCTTTTGTGAAAACATCAAAAAAGTGAGATGGTCTTCCGCATCCTCCAGATGCAATCACAGGAATTCCTACACTGGTGGATACCGCTCTGGTCAGAGCGATATCGTAACCTTCTCTGGTACCATCTCTATCCATACTGGTAAGAAGGATTTCTCCTGCACCGAGTTTTTCAACTTTCTCCGCCCATTCAACTACATTCAGAGGAGTAGGCGTTTTACCGCTTTCAACATAAACCTTCCAGGAAGTCCCCTCCTTTTTTGCATCGATTGCCACAACCACAGCCTGACTACCGAACCGATCTGCACAAGCGGAAATAAGATGCGGATTTTTCACCGCTGTTGTGTTGATGCTGATCTTATCAGCTCCGCTTCCTAAAAGCACTCTGCCGTCTTCCAAGGAATTAATTCCTCCTCCAACAGTAAGAGGGATAAAAACCTCTTCTGCTGTTTTACGGACGATATCCAGCATGGTTTTTCTTCTTTCAATAGATGCAGTAATATCGAGAAATACAATTTCATCCGCTCCTTCTTTATCGTAAAATCGAGCATGAAGAACAGGGTCTCCGGCGTCTTCTATATTTAGAAAACGAACCCCTTTTACAACACGGCCGTCGCGGACGTCAAGACACGGAATAATTCTTTTTGCCAGCGCCATAATTTCCCTTTAGTTCTGATAGTTTTCAATAGCTTCGTTCAATGAAATTTTAGTCTCGTAAAGAGCTCTACCAACAATAACTCCCTCAAAACAACGAGACTCTGCCACAGATTCAATATCTTTGAGGGAACCGACTCCGCCGGATACAATAACAGAAAGATCTGTACTCTTTGCAATAACAGTTGCATGTTCAAGCTTAGGACCTACCAGCATACCGTCCGCAGCAATTTCAGTCACGATTACCCGTTTAAGACCAACGGATTTCATTTCCCGGGCAAGATCAAGCGGTTTCACTCTGCTTTTTGACTTCCATCCATGTATGGATACATATCCATTTTTAACATCAATTCCTGCAACCAGTGGTTCTGTTCCGTATCGAGAGCCTGCCTTTTCAACAAGATTGGGATTTTCCACAATCATTGAACCTAAAACAACCCTTCTTACTCCCATATCGAGCCAGTACTTTATTCTATCCAATGAACGAATTCCACCTCCGAGTTCAATTGGAATAGAAAGATTCTTAATTAATAATTTAATTACACTATTGTTGACTTCAGGACGGTTGAATGCTCCGTCAAGATCAACCACATGAATAAAACGGGCACCCAACTCTTCAAATCGGGAGGCCATTTTTAATGGATCATTACTGTAGATCTTTGCTTTTTCTTCTATTCCCTGTACAAGGCGGACAACTTTCCCGCCGAGAATATCGATAGCTGGAATAATAAGCATTGCCGTTCCTTTTATAATTTCACAAAATTCTCAAGAAGCTTCAGTCCCCACTTCTGCGATTTTTCAGGATGAAACTGGACTCCAAATAAATTCTCTTTCTCCAATGCAGATGGGAAATCTGAGCCGTATTCTGTTATTCCTGTAATGATTTCATCCTTAAGAGGCTTTGAAATATATGAATGGGCAAAATAGAAGTAGGTTCCGTCAGGAATTTCTTTCCAGAGAGGAGAAGAAGTTTTCAGATAAACCTTGTTCCACCCCAGATGAGGCACTTTAACATTCTGGGTAAATTTTTTTACTTTTCCTTTGAACAAAGAAAAACCTTTCTTATTCGGGGCTTCTTCACTTTCCTGAAACAGAAGATGGAGCCCCAGACATATGCCAAGCAAAGGCTTTCCAAGAGAAACTGCTTCGACGATAGGCTCTATAAGATTCTTTTCTTTTAACATCTCTATTGCTTTACCAAAAGCCCCTACTCCTGGAAGAACGATCTTATCTATTTCTTGGACCTTAGCAGCTTCTTTTAAAATAGTAACTCGTGCTCCCACGTGTTCCAGAGCTTTTGTTACACTAAGTATGTTACCACTTCCATAATAGACAACACCTATCATGATCTTATAAAACTCCTTTAGTAGAAGGTAAAATTTTATCTGAGGAACAAACCTGTACTGCCTGCTTCAGTGCTCTGGCAAAGGCTTTAAAAAGTGCCTCGACAGCGTGATGTTTGTTTTCTCCTCGAATCAGATCAAGATGAAGTGTAGTTTTTGCTCCAACAGTAAATCCTCTAAAAAACTCAGCTATTGAGTCACCCGGCAAACTTTCCAGAAATCTGCTGGATGAGCTAGAGCAATCTAATATAAAACAAGGACGCCCGCTGAGATCAAGGGCAGCTCTGGCAAGCGCTTCATCCATTGGACAAAGAGCCCAGCCAAATCGATTGATTCCTTTCTTCTCACCCAGTGCTTGAAGGAGGGTTTCTCCAAAAGTTATTCCCACGTCCTCTATTGTGTGATGGTCATCCACTTCAAGGTCCCCCACTGCTTTGATTTCTGCATCAATAAAGCTGTGAAGAACAAGCGTCTCAAGCATGTGATTAAAAAAACCAATGCCGGTTTCAATCACTGCTTTTCCTATGCCATCGAGATTGAGCCTTACAGTGATATCAGTTTCTCTGCTCTTGCGGAAAACTTCGGCATTTCGTTTCATATTATTCTCCATTAATATCGTTATTAATTTTTGAAAGTGCTTCAAGGAAAATGGAATTTTCTTCTGGAGTTCCAACGGTTACTCTTAAGAAGTTCTTTAATACAGAATACCCGCTCATATCTCTAACAAGTATACCCTGCTCTTCAAGTTTTCTTAGAACTTTTATTCCATCTGCCACTCTAAAAAGGATAAAGTTTGCTTCGCTGGGAAAAGGAACAACTCCAGAGATTCTCCTCATTTTATTAAAAAGTTTCTCTCTCTCAACAACAATTTTTTTGACGTGTACTTCCACTAACTCCGGTGTTTCCATAAGACGTATAGCGGCAATTGTACTGAAAATGTTCAAGTTGTAAGGAAGGTTAATTTTTTGTAGTTGTTTTGCTACCTCAGAATGCGCAATAAGAAAACCCACTCTTAAACCTGCAAGGCCAAAAGCCTTTGAAAAAGTTTTTAGAATAACAAGATTCGGGTAGTCTTTCAAAAGCGGAATAGCGCTTTTCCCACCAAACTCTCCGTATGCCTCGTCCCACAGAATAATCCCGGAAGTTGCCTCTAAAAATTCTTTTAGAAACTCCAGTTTAATTGATTTACCAGTAGGATTGTTAGGAGAACAAAGCAGAGTAAGTCTGGCATCTTTAAGAGATTTTATTAACAAATCCTTATCAATAGAAAAGTCAGATTTTTGGGGGACAGAAATAATTCTACCCTGAAAAATACGCCCAGCCAGTTCAAAAAGAGAAAAAGAGGGAAAAGAAATTACAATAGTATCCCATGGAGAAACAACAGCGGATATTACCGCATATAAAAGTTGATTTGAACCATTCCCAAGAAGTATCTGATCGGGATTGACATTAAAACGTTCTCCAATTTTCTTTCTCAATTCAGGTGGATTATACTCTGGATAACGCGACCAGTTGAGATCTTTTATTTCCTGAAGAATGGCTTCCTTCATGAAAAACGGAAGATCATACGGGTTTTCATTTTGGTTCAATTTGGCAACAACTGCTTTCTGAGGGGGAGAAACATAACCAGAAAGCCCCCTGATTTCAGGCTTTAATTGTTTTAAAACAGATTCAACTCTTTCTTTTTTGGACTGCATTGGCGTGTCCATCAAGTCCCTCCATTTTTGCAAAAGCGATAAGAGATTCTGAAACTTTTTCAAGAGCATCTTTTGAATAATAAATCAAACTACTTTTCTTTAGAAAATCTTCAGTTCCAAGGGGAGAAGAAAACCTGGCTGTCCTGTTTGTCGGTAGGATATGATTTGGCCCTGCCCAATAATCTCCTACTGTTTCAGGTGAAAATGATCCTATAAATATCGCACCACTATTCTGAATTTTTCCCACTACCTCCCACGGATTTTTCACGTGGAGTCCAAGATGCTCAGGTGCAATATGGTTAATTAACTCAATACCGCTGGGAAAGTCATCTGCTATAAGTATTCCACTCCACTCTTTTAATGAAGAGTGGAGAATTTCTTTTCTGGAAAGCGATTTTTTCTGAATCTCGACACTCTCCTGAATCTTCTCAGCAAGACGAGAAGAAAAAACCACAGCAATTGAGCTGGCAGATGGGTCGTGTTCTGCCTGGGCCAGAAGATCAGCAGCAACATAATCAGGATTGGCAGTTTCATCTGCTAAAATCAAAACTTCGCTCGGCCCGGCGATCATATCAATGTCAACTACACCGAATACCTGGCGTTTTGCCTCAGCCACAAAACTATTTCCTGGTCCCACAATTTTATCAACAGGTGGGATAGAAGATGTACCAAAAGCTAAAGCTGCTACTGCCTGGGCTCCACTGATTCTATATATCTCTTTTATCCCAAGAAGATAAGCAACAGTTAGTAAAGAAGGATGAATCTTCCCATTCTCATCAGGGGGAGTGGCAACAACAATTTCTTTTACTCCTGCAACTTTTGCAGGTACACCAGCCATTATAAGTGACGAAGGATAAAAAGCCCGTCCTCCTGGAACATAAATACCAATGCGCTCAAGTGGCGTTATCCTCTGACCTAAAATAACGCCTTTTTCTTCCCAGGTGAGCCATGAGTTTCTTTTCCCTTTTTCATGGTAGTATTGAATATTCTCAATTGATTGTTTAAGAATAGAAAGAATTTTTTCAGGAATGGATTCCACTGCCTGTTCTATTTCCCATTCTGGAACTTTGAAACCAGATTCTTTTAAATCAACGCCATCGAACTGAAGAATATATTCGTATAATGCTTCATCCCCTTTTCCCCGAACTCTGGTCAGAATTTTTTCAACAGTAGACCGCACTTCCTCAGATATTCGTTGACGTCTCGTGTCATATTTTTTGATGAATTTGTTTATTTCGTCTTTCCTGTAAATTGGAATCATTTAAATTACCTCTAAGCAATAACTTTATTCAGTGGATATTCTATAATATCTCTTGCTCCCAGTCGTTTGAGTCTTGGGATCAAATCCCGTACAACTTTCTCCTCCACTATAATTTCCACTGCAGCCCAGGTACTATCGTAAAGTGGAGAAATGGTGGGATTTTTCATTGCCGGGAGGATTTTAACCAGATTATCAATATCCTGTCTGGATACATTCATTTTTAACCCAACCCGCTCTTCCGCCTGAATTGCTCCTTTCAATAGAGTAACAATATTCTCTATTTTTTCTCTTTTCCACGAATTGTTCCAGCTCTCTTTGTTGGCAATCACTCTGGTGGTTGATTCAAGAATAGTTTCAACACCCCGAAGTTTATTAGCCCTTAAAGAATTACCTGTTTCAGTAGCTTCGACAATTGCATCCACTAACAGCGGTGCTTTTATTTCTGTAGCGCCCCAGGAAAATTCAACCTCGGCTTTAATTTTTCTTTTGTCTAAGAAATCTCTTGTCAAATTTACAATTTCAGTAGCAATTCTTTTTCCATTGAGGTCTTCTACTTTTTTTATTGGAGAATCTACTGGAACAGCCAGAACCCAGTATACCGGCCTGAGAGTCTGTTTGGCATAGAGAAGATCAGCTACTTCGATCACATCTGCCCGGGTTTCCAGTATCCAATCTTTTCCGGTAAGGCCCATATCAAAAACCCCCTCTTCCACGTATTTTGCAATCTCCTGAGCCCGCACAAGAATTCCCCTCAGTGCTTCATCATCGATTGAAAGGAAGTATGAGCCCGAACCTGCTCGAAATGAAAAACCTGCTTTAGTAAAAAACTTTAAAGTTGATTCCTGAAGGCTGCCCTTAGGAATACCTATCCGAAGTTTGTCGTTTTCATTTTTTTTACTCATGTTCACTCCCATTTTGAACTTCTCTATCCATTATCTAAAAAAAATGCCCACCAGAACAGGTGAGCATTGCAAAAATAAACTGATTGAATCAAACATTTAAGTTGCAAATTGCCCACCACCGGAGACCGGTACGTGATAATGAAAATAATGATGGTGGTGGGCAAATGTGTACATTTGAAAATTCTCCTTAAACCGCTTACAAAAGTTTACTGAAAAACAATAAGCGCTGGGGCGGGAGGACTCGAACCTCCGATATCCTGGTTAACAGCCAGGCGCATTGCCAGCTATGCTACACCCCAAGGTTTGATAATTATAATATATTTTTATTAGAAAGTCAAGAGAAATTTTTTATATTTTATAAAAATATATGATTTCAGTAAGTGAGAATAGATTTATTCAATAATTTTTCAACATTTCCAAAAATAACAAAAATTTCTCTTGACTTTTAAAATTCAAAATTATATATTAGAACTCGATAGAATTATCAACAATAGGAGAATAAAATTCTTCCCATGTGCTATTGTAGACCAAATATTTTTGATAACTTTTTTTATTTTTGGTACTATTTTTATAACAATAGTAGTGGGAAGGATACGTATTAAAAAATAAACTTCATAGATTTTAAATCCAGCCCACTACTTAAAAAAGAGTGGGCTTTTTTATTATCTAAACTTTACCAAAGTTTAGTTATACAGACCGGAGGCAAGATGTCAGAGAACCTTGATACGCTTCGTAATAAAATAAAAGAAATTGACAAAAAATTAGTTGAATTACTCCTCGAAAGAATAAAAGTGGTGCAACAAATTGGCCAAATTAAAATCGAGAAAAAAATGCACATAATTGATAAAGAAAGGGAACAAGAGGTAATTTCTTATGTGCTGAGCATTCCCCACGATTCCATCGACTCAGAAGTTCTGGAGAATATCTTCTGGCAGATAATTAAAGTATGCCGGGAAACTCAACAGAAACAGCTTCCAAAAACATAGGGAGTGAAAAATGATTATTGTTATGGAGGATGATGCCACGGAAGAACAAATCGATACAGTCTCTCATAAAATAAAAAAGATGGGTTTTCAGCCTCATCGGAATAAGGGGGTAAACTGTACAATTATCGGTGTTGTTGGAGACACCCGAAAAGCCGATCCTCGTGATTTTGAAGTGGAAGAAGGAGTACATGAGGTACTCCGTGTCACCGAACCATACAAATTAGCAAGCCGCTCGTTTCATCCTGATGATTCAATCATAGAAATTGGTGATGTAAAAATAGGTACAGACGAAGTCATTATTATGGCAGGCCCTTGCTCCATAGAAAATGAAGATCAAATTCATACTATTGCACATGCAGTTAAAAAAACAGGGGCAAAAATTCTTAGAGGAGGTGCATTTAAACCCCGTACTTCCCCATACAGTTTTCAAGGCCTCGGAGAAAGGGGACTGCAGTATATGAGAAAAGCTGCTGATGAGGAAAACCTGCTAACAGTTTCTGAAGTAATGGAAATAGGTGCGATTGATCTGGTTTCGAAGTATGTGGATATTCTTCAAATTGGGGCAAGAAATATGCAGAATTTCCCTTTACTTAAAGCAGTAGGGAGAACTCAGAAACCTGTACTATTGAAGAGAGGAATGGCAGCAACTATAAAGGAACTTTTAATGGCTGCCGAATATATCATCTCAGAAGGCAATTCCAACATTATTTTATGCGAACGCGGCATTCGTACTTTTGAAACCTACACAAGAAATACCATGGATATTTCCGCTATTCCTCTTGTGAAAAAGCTCAGTCACCTTCCAATAATTGCAGACCCCAGTCATGGTACAGGCAAAAGAGACAAAGTCATCCCAATGGCAAGAGCAGCTGTAGCTGCCGGAGCTGACGGACTCATTATAGAGGTTCATTCCAATCCTGACAAAGCGCTGTCTGACGGTGCCCAATCTCTTCTGCCAGAGCAATTTGAATCACTGATGGAAGAACTTCGTGTGATAGCCTGGGCAATAGGAAGAAAAGTGGTGTAAAAAAACCAGAATAACATATAAAATTCTAAATGATAAAAATCAATACCAACGGGAAGAATAATGGATAGATTTAAAACCATCGCCATTGTAGGAGTAGGGCTTATCGGTGGTTCCCTGAGTATGGCTTTTAAAAGAAAACTACCAAATATAAAAATCTTAGGAGTAGACAAACAAAAAGTTATTGATGAAGCCATATCTCTGTCAGCTATAGATCAGGGATTTACTATTGAACAGATGGAAGAGTGCATGGCTCTTTCTGATTTGGTGGTGCTGGCTACTCCAATTTCCCAAATCATTGACTATCTACCAGCAGTTTCCAGAGCAATTCGTCCAGGTACTTTAGTAACAGATACTGGAAGTACAAAAACAAAAATTGTTGAGCAAGCAAAACGATATTTCAAACATAACATTTACTTTCTCGGGGGACATCCAATGACAGGAAGTGAAGGGCATGGAATTAAGTGGGCTGATCCACTCCTTTTTGAAAACGTTATATACGCTCTTACACCATCTCAGAAATTACCCAACTCCATGGTTCAGAATTTTGGAAATCTTATCGAAAAAATTGGATCCAGACCAATTCTTTTAAGCCCAAAAATGCACGATAAAATAGCTGCTGCCGTGAGCCATCTTCCTCAGATGCTTGCTGTAAGCTTAATGAATTTCATAACCCAGCGGCAAGGGAATTCTATCCTTTTTATCAAGCTTGCCGCAGGTGGATTCAGAGACATAACTCGCATTGCATCAAGTCCTTACACAATATGGAAAGACATTATTGACACTAACAAAGAGGAAATATTAAATTCTTTAGACAGTTTTATTGACTGCCTTAATAAAACAAAAAATAAAATAGAAAAAGGAGATTTATCAAAAGATTTCCACAATGCAATGGTAAATCGTCTCTCTATTCCCCGTGATACCAAAGGATTTCTCCACTCCCACTTTGATCTTTCAGTACAAGTAGAAGACAAACCAGGAGTTATTGCAACGATTTCCACTACTCTGGCAAAGGGAAATATTAACATCAAAGATATTGAAGTTCTAAAAGTAAGAGAAGGAGATGCAGGGACTCTACGTATTTCATTCGAAACCAAAAAAGACCGTGAAAAAGCCCATGAACTACTCAACAGTATTGGTTATATTGCCAGAGAAAGGGAGTAAAAAGTAAAGAACCAAAAAGAGACAAAAGCAGGGAAAATTATGAATCCGTCTCTTCAAAAAACATTGTTTTACAATGGGGCTGTATCGAAAACCCCAAATATATCATTTGGATAAATAAAACCATAAACACCAGAAATGAACTATACAATCAAATCAGGAAACAAAATAATAGGCTCTCTTTCTGTCCCGGGAGATAAATCCATTTCTCACCGTGCTCTTATGCTTGGAGCCATAGCAAAAGGAGAAACTCAAATTATAAATCTCTCTTCTGGAAGAGATGTTGTGGCAACATGGAATTGCCTTGCTCAACTCGGGATCAAAATTGAGAAAAAAAATAACAGGACGCATGTACACGGTAAAGGGTTATATGGTTTAATATCTCCAAAAAAGATTTTAAATGCAGAGAATTCTGGCACTACTATGAGACTCCTCTCAGGTATTCTTGCCGGCCAGCCTTTTGAGTCTACAATAACAGGAGATAACTCTCTTAAAAAACGCCCCATGACAAGAATTATCCAACCATTGACACTGATGGGCGCAAAAATAGAATCAAACAACGGCAAAGCCCCTTTAAAAATTAAAGGAGGAAAACTGAAAGGAATCAAATATAAAAGCCCTATAGCCAGTGCACAGGTAAAATCTTCTCTACTTCTGGCAGGTCTATATGCATCAGGTAAAACGTCTGTGGAAGAGCCATTCCAATCCCGTGACCATACTGAAAGAATGCTTTCTCATTTTGGTGTAACTGTAAAGAAAAATAATCTAAAGATAGAAATCAATGGCCCTGCAGAGTTTATGGCCTCGTCGATCAATGTACCAGGAGATATTTCATCAGCTGCTTTTTTCATGGTAGCAGCATCCATTGTTCCTGGATCAAAAATTTTAATCCCCGGAGTAGGAATTAATCCTACAAGGAGAAGCATAATTGACGTCTTAAAAAAAATGGGAGCAAAAATCAAAGAAGAAAACAAAGGGGAAGAAAATCTTGAACCGACTGCAGATATCACTGTAGAGAGTTCCCAACTCAGATCAATCAAAATTAGTGGAGCCGTAATTCCAGGAATCATTGATGAAATACCAATACTCGCTGTGGCCGCAACTCAGGCCGAAGGAGAAACAATAATCCGGGATGCCAGAGAACTCCGTTTTAAGGAAAGCGATAGAATAAAAACAGTAACAAAAAACCTGCGAAAAATGGGAGCAAAATTAGAGGAACTTGATGATGGCTTCATTATCCCTGGACCTCAAAAACTCAAAGGAGCTGTTGTAGAAAGTTTTGGCGACCATCGTATTGCCATTGCATTTTCCATTGCAGGTCTTATAGCAGAAGGAGAAACAACCATTAGAGAAACAGAATGCGTAGAAATTTCTTTCCCGGGCTTTTTTGAAACATTAACCAAACTTTTATAAAAATTCTTAAGAACAATGGATAATCAAAAAAAAACATACTGTGTAATTGGCGATCCAATAAAACATTCTCTTTCACCCGAGATTCACAATTTTATATATCAATATCTAAAAGTTGACTTCCACTACGAATCTGTCAGGGTTACACCAGATTCGCTCGGCAGCTTTGTTAAAGAATCCAGAACACTTAAAAGGCCTGGTTTCAATGTTACGATTCCGCATAAGGAATCTATAATTCCTATTCTTGACAAAGTTGATCCTCTTGCCAGACGGATAGGAGCAGTTAATACTGTTGCAAACAAAAATAGAGAATTAGTAGGTTACAATACAGATATTACTGGATTTACCACTGCTCTTAAAATGAGTGGATATTTACCAGAAGGAAAAGTTGTTATCCTTGGAGCAGGCGGGGCAGCAAGAGCTGTTCTTGTAGCTCTTTATTCAATGGGAGTTCGGCAACTTGCTGTCTTCGATATCGTACCAGAACGAGCAGAGAAATTAAAAATAGATTTTAAAAATCTCGATAGACTTGAAATTACCGCAGGTTTTCCTGCAAGAGAAAAACTGGAAGATAATTTAAAAGAAACAAGCCTTTTAGTCAATGCTACACCTGTAGGGATGTGGCCGGAAGTGAACAAATCCCCACTTCCAGACATAGAATTACTTCGAGATGATGCAACCGTCTTTGACATAATCTATAGGCCAGTAAATACGCTTCTTCTTACTAAGGCTAAATCCAGGGGATTAAAAACTATTTCAGGCCTATCGATGTTAATCTCTCAGGCTATTGCCGCTGAAGAAATATGGCTGGGTAAAAAACTTCCTGATGAACTCTTCGGTAAAATCTGGGAGTATGTTCTAAACATATTGGAGAAAAATGGGCAATCTTAGAATTTTAACAGCCGGTGAGTCCCACGGAAAAGGACTTATTGGAATCATTGATGGAATACCTGCAGGACTCAGAATCGACAGAGAAAAAATAGATTATCAGTTAAAAAGAAGGCAGAAAGGCTACGGTCGCGGGGGCAGGATGAAAATTGAAAAAGATCGTGTGGAAATTTTATCGGGGTTAAGATCCGGAACGACCACTGGAAGCCCCATTGCTATTTTCATAGAAAATAAAGATTGGGCCAACTGGCAGGAAATAATGGGAGTATGGAAAAGTAGAACCGATCTACCCGTCAAAATTCCCCGACCTGGTCATGCTGATTTAGCAGGCGCTTTTAAGTACAACCATCATGATCTGCGAAACGTCCTTGAACGAGCAAGTGCAAGAGAAACAGCAATGAGAGTGGCAGCAGGATCTGTTATAAGACAACTATTAGAAATCTTTGGAATCTGGATAGGAAGTCATGTAATAGGTATTCACGAGGTTCAAACAGACAAAACGTTCAGAAAACTCTGCCAGGAAAGTACCGAAAAAATAATAGAAAATATTAAAGAAAAACATCGTGCTGCAGAAGCCTCGGAGCTGAGATGCAGTGATCCTGAAGTAGAAGAGAAAATGAAGAAAAAAATCCTCCAGGCAGAAAAAGAGGGAGACTCTGTAGGAGGTATGTTTGAACTTGCGGCCCTAAACGTTCCAATCGGCCTTGGCACATATACTTTCTGGGACAAACGACTCGATGCAATTATTTCCGGAGATGTTATGAGCATTCCTGGAATCAAAGCCGTGGAAATAGGATTCGGAGTAGAAAGCAGCCACCATTTTGGATCAGAAATTCACGATCCCATCCTCCCAGGCAAATCCGCTATACCCCAGCGTTCCAGCAATAGAGCGGGTGGCATTGAAGGCGGAATAAGCAACGGTGAACCCATTATTGTCCGTGCAGCTATGAAACCAATCCCAACTTTAAAAAAACCCCTTCCGTCAGTAAATTTGGAAACAGGTGAACCTGTCCATGCACATAAAGAACGCTCTGATGTATGTGCTGTACCTGCTGCCAGCGTTGTTGGAGAAGCCATGCTTGCTATATCTCTTGGAAAAGCGTTCTGCGAAAAATTTGGTGGCGACTCACTTGAACAAATGCAAAGACATTATGATGGAGACAAAAGTGCGATTTCAGGGTAACATCTATCTAATGGGTTTTATGGGGTGTGGCAAGACCACCGTTGGGAAATTCTTATCCAGGTTTACCGGCCGGCCATTCATTGATGTTGATGAAGTTATAGTTAAAGAAACAGGCCTCTCTATTTCAGAAATTTTTGGGAAAAAAGGAGAAAGCTACTTTAGAGAACTGGAAAAATCCATGGTTACAAAAATCACTCAACAAAAAGGATATGTAGTTGCCTTAGGTGGGGGAGCTGTGGTAAATCATGAGAATTGGGAGAAAATTTCAACATCTGGAATAACTGTAACTTTATCCTATCCTCCAGAAATAATTGCCAAACGACTGGAAGGAAAAACAAGTCGACCTCTTATGGATAATATTAACAGAAATGAACGATTATTTCATATCTCTAACTTGATGAAAAAACGAGAACCGTTCTACAAAAGAGCAGATCTAACACTTCATTTTAACGTGGAGATTGCTCCCCAGAAAGTCGCCGGGATGATAAAAGCATATTTAG
>CAYYPT010000047.1:13728-15304 GCA_964473625.1 uncultured bacterium
AAAGTATTTCAGTAAAACTTGGAACACAAAGTTACCCTATTTTCATTCATACCACCGGTCTTTCAAACATTGGATCACTGGTTAGCGAAAGAAAACTGGGTAACCGGGCTGCAGTGATCTCTGATGAAACTGTATCAAAGCTCTACAGCGACCGTGTTATTAAATCACTTGAAAAAGCAGGGATCAATTCGTTTCTCCATATTGTGCCAAACGGAGAAAATTCAAAATCTCTCAATATACTTTCAGAAATTTATACAGATATTATAAAAAGAGGATTAAAACGGGATGATATGATAATTGCTTTGGGAGGAGGCGTTGTAGGCGACATTGCAGGATTTGCAGCAGCGACATATCTTCGGGGAGTAAATTTTGTCCAGATTCCAACCACCCTGCTCGCCCAGGTAGACAGCAGTGTGGGAGGGAAAGTTGGCATCAATCATCCCTTGGGGAAAAATCTTGTAGGAAGTTTCTATCAGCCCAGATTTGTTCTCATAGATCCAGAAGTACTCTACACACTTCCCAGGCGGGAAATCTTAGCGGGAATGGGAGAAGTAATCAAATATGCGCTTATCCTAGAAAAGAAGTTTTTTAAATTTCTTGAAAATAACCTAAAGACAATCCTGCAACTTGCCAACAATAAAGTAATTTGTAAAACAATAAAAACCTGCTGTAAAATAAAAGCCCACGTAGTGGAAAAAGACGAGAAAGAATCCGGACTCCGCAGAATTTTAAATTTTGGACATACCCTCGGTCACGCACTGGAAGCCGCTACAAACTTCAATACCTTTAAACATGGAGAAGCCGTCATACATGGAATGAAGTGGGCATCATGGGTATCATGGGAAAAAGGCTATCTCTCAGAGGAAAAATTCAATGCCATAAATGCTCTTTTAAACCGTCTCGATATCCCTCCTATTCCTAAAGGATTAAATTCTGTCGACCTAATCACTAAAATTAAGGTAGATAAAAAACAATCGAGGAAGGGGTTAAATCTTGTACTACTAAATGATATTGGAAAATTCAGAATTGAAACAGCAGGTGATCTTTCTCCTATAATAGAAAAATGGTTGATAGAAAAAAGAAAATCAAATGTGAAGTAAGAAGGAACAAGAAATAATGAACATTTTAGTAATTCACGGTCCAAACTTAAATTTACTGGGCGAAAGAGAGCCTGAAATTTACGGTAGAACAACGCTAACCGAACTGAACAAGAAAATCACAGAATATGCCAGACCCAGAAAAGTAAAAGTAAGAATATTCCAGTCCAATCACGAGGGAAAAATTATAGACTTCATTCACAAGAATAGACATTGGGCTCAGGGTATCGTAATCAATCCTGCTGCACTAACTCACTACAGTTATGCTCTCCGCGATGCACTAGCTGCAGTAGCCCTTCCCACTGTAGAAGTTCATCTATCCGATATTCACAAACGAGAAAGTTTCAGAAAGCTTTCGGTGATCAAACCCCTCTGCCTCAGCCAGATTTCAGGGGAAGGAGAAAAAAGTTACCTAAAAGGAATCGACATTCTACTTAAGGCCATTTAGGTTTACTCAAGATCGTTCCAGTAATAAATAA
>CAYYPT010000048.1:0-15201 GCA_964473625.1 uncultured bacterium
TTTACCTATCTGCCAACTGGCTATACACCTGATTCTCCAATATTATTTGTCTTGCATGGTAATGGTCGAACAGCGCAAAAATATCGTGATGCATGGATTGATATTGCCGAAGAAAATAATGCCCTCCTTTTGGTACCGAAATTTTCCCGGCAAGATTTTCCACTGGATCAGGATTACAACATGGGACACATGTTTAAGATGGATTCTCACGATAACATATTGGCCCAGAATCCAGAGAATATGTGGTCTTATTCTTTAGTAGATCCAATCTTTGATTTTACGGTCAAAAAAATGAGAAACAAGTCAAAGCAGTACCTCATTTATGGCCACTCTGCCGGCAGTCAGCTCGTGCATCGATTTCTTTTCTTTAAACCCAATGCCAAAGTGAAAAAGGCTGTTTGTGCTAATGCAGGCTGGTACACCATGCCGGATTTCAATAGTCTATTTCCCTATGGATTGAAAATGACTCGCTGTACTGCTGAAGATTTAAAACGAGTTTTCCAGAAACGCGTTACAATTCTTTTGGGCGATCAGGATATCGATCCTAATCATCCGCAACTCCGACGAACTCCACAGGCTATGAAACAGGGAATTCACAGGTTTCAAAGAGGGCATACGTTTTATAATGCCTGCAAACAGATGGCGGAGTCGCTTGGAGTGAAATTTAGATGGGATTTGCAAATTGTTCACGGCGTAGCTCACAGCAACAGGCGTATGGCTCCAGCTGCAGGAAAGATTTTATTTCAACAAAATAAATGATAAAGAAAATTCTTTACTTGAGGAGTTGTTTATGAACGAGAAAATCGAACATTTGAAGATAATCAAAAACGCTGAAGTCTATACCCCGGAATATTTTGGGAAAAAAGATATATTGATCGCTGCTGATAAGATTGCCTATATTGGAACGGATATCCAGATAAATAAAGATGTGAAGACAATAGACGCTGCAGGGAAGATATTAATTCCTGGGTTGATTGATAATCATGTTCATATTCTTGGTGGTGGGGGCGAGGGAGGTTATCAAAACCGAACCCCTGAGATTGTGCTCACGGATATTACCACTGCAGGCATCACCACAGTCGTTGGCTGTATTGGTACGGATGGTGTGACCAGGACTCTGAGTAATCTAGTTGCTAAAGCAAAAGCATTGGATGAAGAAGGGATAAGTTGTTTTTGTTATACTGGCAATTATCATATTCCACTGCGAACTTTGATGGGTTCGATTCAGGAAGATATTATCTTTATTGATAAGATAATTGGAGTTGGTGAAGTTGCACTCTCTGATCACAGGTCATCGCAACCCACAGTGAATGAAATAGCCAAGATTGCTGCTGATGCCAGAATAGGAGGAATACTTGCTCAGAAGGCAGGACTTGTAGTGGTTCACATGGGCAGTGGAAAAAGTCAGTTAAAAATTATTGAAGAAATTGTGGAAAGAACAGAAATCCCTCCAACTCAGTTTTTACCAACTCACGTAGGCCGAGATCCTAAATTGTTTAAAAATGCGATTCGTTTTGCCAAAATGGGTGGACATATTGATTTAACAACCAGTACTCCCAAAATGATCAAACCTGATAAGCTTACCAAAACCAGCACCGCTTTTAAAAAATTGCTGGAGGCAGGAGTCCCACTGGAAAATATAAGCTTTTCTTCTGATGGCCAGGGTAGCTTGCCTAAATTTAACGAAAGAGGTGAGTTTATCGGACTGAAAGTGGGGAGTATAAAAACCTTATTTGACGCATTTCGTGATGTTGTATTAGAGGAGAAAATACCTCTCGAAAAAGCCCTTCAGGTTGTTACCTCAAATCCTGCAAAATTCCTGAAATTCGGAAACAAAGGATCAATTCAGGTTGGGAAAGATGCAGATATTGTTTTACTGGACAAAGATGAATTGAATGTAAATACCGTTATTGCTAAGGGACAAATTATGATAGAAGATAAAAAAGTACTGGTTAAAGGTACGTTTGAAAATTAACCGAGAAATTTAGTCGTAGCTAAAGGAGTAAACCAATGAAACGAATTTTTTGTTTTTTTTCGATAAGCCTATTTCTTTTTTTAAACGTTTATCCCCAACAAAAACGTTCTATGACATTGGTAGACATGCTTGAGATTCCTGTACTAAGTAGTCCTCAGCTTTCTCCAGATGGTAACCAAATTGTCTATACTCTGGCAAGGGCTGACTGGAAAGCCAACCGTAGAATTTCTCACATCTGGCGAGCAAGCTTAGACGGCAACAACATACGCCAATTAACAAACGGAGAGGAAAGCGAAAGAAGTCCCCGGTGGTCACCAGATGGAAGTTGTATTGCCTTCATTGCCGAGAGAGGTGGTGCGAAGATCAGCCAGATTTTCTTAATTTACAATGATGGCGGCGAAGCAATCCAGTTGACACATCACAAAACTTCTGTATCAAGTTTGAGTTGGTCTCCGGACGGATCTTATCTCTATTTTCTGGCTTCTGATCCTAAAACTGCCGAGGAAAAAAAGCGGGAAAAACTAAACGATGATGTGTATGCATTTGAAGAAAACTATCATCAGCGCCATCTCTGGAAAGTATCTATCTCTGACGGAAAAGAAGAAAAAATAACCAGCGGAAATTTTTCTATTATAAGTTATCAGCTTTCCCGTGATGGGGAAAAAGTAGCTTTTCACCGAGCGAATTCGCCGGTTAGAGAGGATGCAGACAAAAGTGAAGTTTGGGTAATGGATGTTGATGGTCAAAACATGCGCCAAATCACACGTAATGGCTTCCCAGAAAGCAACGCAGCATTATCGCCGGATGATCAGCAGATTCTGTTTCTATCAGATGCAAATGGGAATTTTGAATACTATTATAATCGCAATCTTTTTGTGGCTTCTTTACGCAACGGGGAAATACATTTATTACTTCCTGATTTACCCTATGAAATACAGCAGGCATTTTGGTCGAATGATGGTAAATCCATTTTTCTGAAAGCAAATCTTGGGGTACACACCGAACTCTTTAAGTATAGTTTACAGAAGAAAAAACTAAAACAGTTGACAAATGGGAAACACGATATTCGTTCTTGGAACTTTTTTCCTAAGTTGAGTTGCTCTGTTTATTGTGAACAAAATACAACTAATGCTGGAGATGTGTGGCTGCTGGACATGAAGAAGAAAAATAAACCAAACAGAATCACTCATGTGTACGATTATCTTGCTGATACTTTTCAATTACCAAAGGTGGAGGTGATTCACTGGAAGGGGAAAGACGGCGTGACAGTCGAAGGCCTTCTATATTATCCACTTCATTATCAGAAAGGAAAGGCATATCCGCTGTGGGTTCAAACGCATGGCGGGCCTCGTTCTTCTGATAAATATGGTCCTTGGAGATGGCGTACTTATATTCCAGTTGTAACCGCAAAGGGCTATGCAGTGTTTTTGCCTAACTATCGGGGCAGTACTGGTTATGGAGATAATTTCTTAAGAGATATGGTTGGCCATTATTTTCATAACGCCCATCTGGATGTTATGAAAGGCGTGGATTATTTGATCGAGCACGGCATTGCAGATAGCAGTAAGATGGTAAAAAGTGGCTGGAGTGCCGGTGGGCACATGACAAACAAGATCATTACTTTTACAAGCCGTTTCAAAGCAGCATCATCCGGGGCAGGAGCCATGAATTGGATTTCGATGTATGCCCAGAGCGATACCCGTCTCCAGCGGACTTCATGGTTTGGCGGAACACCATGGGAAAAAGGTGCTCCAATTGATGTTTACTGGAATAGTTCACCCCTCAAGGATGTATGGAAAGTAAAAACTCCGACCATAATTTTTGTAGGAAAAGAGGATGTACGAGTGCCTATGCCGCAGTCAGTGGAACTTTATCGAGCACTCAGGTCAAACGGTGTTCCTACTCGTCTTTATGTTGCTCCACGTGAACCGCACGGTTGGGGCGAACTGCGTCATGAGCTTTTCAAGATGAATGCAGAACTTGAATGGTTTGAAAAATATGCGATGGGGAGGAAATATACATGGGAGAAGGCACCGGAAATAAAATAAAGGAGACGTTATGAAAATAACACACACTACCAGACTGACAACGACTATTGTTGCCTTTGTTATCATTAATGTAGTTAATCCGCTACAAATTTGTTCTCAAACAATCCAATCCCCAAAAGATTTTCTTGGGTATCAAGTCGGAGCCGATTTTCATCTTGCTCCATGGGATTCCATTGTTACTTATTTCAACCAACTTGGCAAAGCATCAAACAGGATAAATGTTCAGGAAATAGGTAAAACCACCCTGGGGAAGCCAATGCTTGCAGTTCTGATTTCAGATCCAGCAATAATCAATAATTTAGCGATCCATAAAGAAAATCAGCACAAAATTGCCGATCCCCGACTCATCCAAAATAAAGCAGAGGAAAAAAGGCTCATTCAAGAAAGTAAACCAGTAGTCCTGGTCAACTGTCAAATTCATTCCACCGAAGCAGCAGCCAGTCAAATGTCAATGGAATTAGCATACGATTTGGCAACAAAAGAAACTCCAGAAGTGCAAGAAATTTTGAATCACATCATTATTGTTTTAATCCCATGTGCCAATCCTGATGGTCAGCAAATGGTAGCAGAATATTACAAAAAGACTCTTGGCAAGCCCTGGGAAGGCAGCAGAATGCCCTGGTTGTATCATAAATATTCCGGCCATGACAATAATCGCGATTGGTTCATGCTGAACTTGAAAGAGACGCAACTGGAAACAAATCTTCTTTATCACGAATGGTTTCCCACAGTGTTATGGGATATTCATCAAACACGAAAGAACAGTTATCGTTTCTTTGTCCCACCGTTTCACGATCCCAAAAATCTTGAAATGCATCCAGTACTGGAGCGAATGCTTTACGTTGCTGGTGGTCAAATGGCTGCTGCTTTGACTGTCAGGGGGAAAACAGGTGTGATTCAGGGGGTACAATACGATAACTGGTGGGCTGGTGGATTTCGGACCACACCCCAACGACACAATATTCTTGGATTGCTAACAGAAGCAGCGAGCGTTAATATTGCTTCTCCAGTTTTTTTGCAAAAAGCTGACTTGAAAGGTAGTGGACGCGGTATGCCCTCCTATAGAATAACTGTGAATTTCCCTGATCCCTGGCCGGGTGGGTGGTGGCATTTGCGGAATATTGTGGATTACGAAAAAATAGCTGCAATGAGTTTGTTTACTTTTGCAGCACGCTATCATGATGTTTTACAAAAAAACTACATTCAGATAGGAAGAGATGCAATTGAGAAGGGGAAAAGCGAACCGCCCTTTGCATGGATTGTGCCTATTGAACAAAAAGACCCACAGGCAGCTTACCAGATGCTGAAACGGTTGCATGCTACTGGCATCGAAGTGCATCAAACGGAGAAAGGTTTTATTGCGGACGGGACAAACTATTCCAAAGGAACATTTATCATGTACTGTGCTCAGCCGTATCGTCCACATCTAATGGATATGATGGAAAGGCAACACTATCCTAACAGGTTGCTGTATCCCGGTGGGCCGGCAGAGCCACCTTACGATAATGCTGGTTGGACATTTCCACTACTCATGGGCGTCAAATATGTAGCTGTGAAAAAACCGTTTCGAGCCAGAGTCAAAAAGCTTGAAGAAATTCCGTTTCCACAAGGTGTAATCAAAGGGAAAACAAGTTCCAAATATTTTCTAATTCGAGCGGGAAGTAGCGACGATTTTCGTTTGATGAACCGGTTGTGGAAAAACAAAATCGCTTTTAAAATTTACACGCGGGACAAAGATTGGCAGGTAAATGGACAAAAGGTTTTGCCAGGTGCAATGGTTATTCCTGCAAGAGCAAAAAATCTACAAGAAGGTCTGGCTGTTGATTTGATCGCGATTGACAATTTCTTCCGGAAATTAGGTTCTGATCTAAAAAATGTCCGAGCACCGAAAATCGCTCTATATCAACCATGGACAGCCAGTATGGACGAAGGCTGGGCTCGTTATGTATTGGATGATTTTGAATTTCGATATACAACCATACATAATTATGACATTCGTGCAGGTAATTTATACAAAAAGTTTGATTGTATTATTCTTCCATCCCTTAATAGTAAAACTATCATTAAAGGCCGAGCACCCGATACAACTTTTCCAGAATATGTTGGCGGTATCGGCAACCAGGGTATTGTGAATTTACAGGAATTTGTAGAAAATGGCGGTACACTTATTTGCAACGATGCCTCTTCAAATTTTGCAATTCAATACTTTCGGCTTCCTGTAAAAAATATCGTCGGAGAACTTGACAGAAAAAAATTCTACTGCCCCGGTTCTATTTTGCGATTAGCCATGGATGTAACCCATCCCCTTGGGTTTGGTATGCCCAAATGGTACCACGGCTATTTTACTCGATCTCAAGCATTTACTGTTATCAAAAGAAAAAGCAAAAAGAACGATGATAAACAAAAATTAGCCGCTCATTATTCTGCTCCTATTGTTCCTATGAAAACTACTGTTGTTTCTCGTTACTCAGATTCAGAATTGCTGGAAAGTGGGTGGATTTTAGGCGGTGATTTAATAGCAGGTAAACCGGCTATTGTGGAAGTAAATTATGGGAAAGGACACATCGAACTTTTGGGTATTCGGGTCCAAAATCGTGCCCAACCACACGGGACATTTAGGATCCTTTTCAATGCCATTACACGAAGTGTATTGAATTAGTTTGTGGAATATTCAGGAATGAAGCTTTGGCAAAAAATACTCATTGGTCTTGTTGCAGGAATAGTAACAGGAATTTTGTTAGGGGGAAAAGCGGAATACATCAAACCCCTTGGGAGCCTGTTTATCAGAGCTATTAAAATGCTGATTGTGCCGCTGGTTTTTTCTTCTCTTGTTGTTGGAGTAACCAGTATGAAGGACCCCAAAAAAATGGGACGAATCGGGCTAAAAACAATCGGACTTTACCTTCTTACAACGGCGATTGCTATCACTATTGGACTGCTTGTTGGGTTAATTATACAACCAGGACAAGGGTTGCAATTTGAGTCTGTGCAGAGAGTTGCACCTCAACATGCGCCTTCTATTGTCGATACGTTCCTCAGTCTCATTCCGCAAAATCCTATTGAAGCATTAGCCTCCGCTAAGATTCTGCAAATTATTGTGTTTGCCCTTGTGTTGGGGATAGCTATTACGTTATCTGGCAAAAAAGCCGAACCTTTGATTAGTGTCTTTGATTCTCTGGCAGAAGTGATGTATAAACTCACTGGTATGGTTATGCAGCTGGCACCTTACGGTGTCTTTGCGCTGATGGCTTGGGTAGCTGGAAAGTATGGACTATCGGTTCTAATGCCACTTATTAAAGTGATCATCGGTGTTTTTATTGGCTGTTTAATACACGCGCTGTTGACCTACAATGGGTTAATTCTTCTTTTGACCAGACTCAATTCTATGAACTTTTTTAAAGGAATCGTTGATGCACAGATGGTAGCTTTCACGACCACTAGCAGTTCTGGTACACTTCCTGTAACTATTTCGTGTGCTCAAAAAAATCTGGGTGTTTCGAAAAGTATTTCCAGTTTTGTTCTTCCCCTTGGCGCTACAATCAATATGGATGGAACTGCCCTGTATCAGGGTGTAACTGCACTTTTTGTTGCTCAGGCTTATGGAATTCATCTGTCTATTAGTAATTATATCACTATTATTTTGACCTCAACATTGGCATCAATTGGGACGGCAGGTGTTCCAGGGGCTGGACTCATTATGTTATCTCTTGTTTTGAGTTCTGTTGGCTTACCATTAGATGGTTTGGCTCTTGTCGCTGGAATCGATCGAATTCTCGATATGGCTAGAACAGCTATAAATGTCACAGGTGATGCAATGGTTTCTCTCTTGGTGGCTAAGAGTGAAAACGAGTTGGATGTTGACATTTATAATACAAACCCTAGAGTTTAAAAAAAGAGGGCAGAAAACACATTTTAAAAAAGAAAAAATTTTAGCAACAGATGATACAACTGTGATTGTTCTCATTGGTTTTGGTCTGAAAGCTTTATCAGAAATCAAAAGGTTTTTGGAGATTTAGTTAGAGATTCAATTAAAATGAGCGAAACAGTTAAAAAATACCTGATTTTTTTGAGGGTAAGAAGCACAGACACCCCCTGCTACTAATAGTTTTCCTACTCATTTCTTCACCAGTTTCCCTGAGATTCGGGAATTTATTAATTGACTTTTAGGAAAAAAGATGTATATTTTCTTTCAAGGTATCCCTGAAATTTTAGGTTGAGAGGTTTTATTAGGTTTTGATTAAAATTCAAGACATTACTCTTGGGCAGTATGCTCCAGGTGATTCAGTAATCCATTGTCTTGATCCGCGCACAAAGGTGCTGTCGACTCTTTTTTTGATGAGTTTGCTTTTAGTAACCCATAGATTAGAAATTCTTCTTCTTTTTTTTATACTATGCATTATTTTTTTTATTCTGGCGGGCCTTAGTCCAAAACTTGCTTTTCAAAATCTGAAACCGTTCTTCTGGTTGTTTTTATTAACCTTTGTTCTCAATGCAATGTTTACAAAAGGAGAGATTTTATACAAAATACCTTTTTTGAATGTTTATTTAACAGTGGAAGGCATTTTCCGAGGTGTCTTCTATACATTGAGAATTGCAATACTTGTAGTATTGGCGAATTTATTAACTCTTACTACTTCTCCAATGTCTCTTACTGATGGTATTGAACGTTTTCTGTCTCCACTTAAACGAATTGGAATCAGGTCTCATGAAATTGCAATGATGCTGTCAATATCGTTACGTTTCATTCCGATTCTTCTTGAGGAATCTGATCGTATTAGAAAAGCCCAAACATCGCGGGGAGGTACTTTTGAAGGAAATATTTTGAAAAAAGCAAAAAGCATTATTCCTTTAATTGTTCCTCTGTTTTTGTCAACTTTTCGGCGTGCAAACGATTTAGCCTTAGCCATGGAGGCCAGATGCTACCGTGGGGGAGAAGAAAGAACAAGTTACAATATTTTACGTTTTAGATGGACTGATGGAGTAGTTTTACTGGGCGTTTTTTCTATTAGTTTCCCGGTTATTTTAATTCGTTAACCTTACGATAATGATTTTATGAGCCACATGCTAAATATCAAATTAACAGTAGAGTATGATGGCTCTGACTTTTCAGGCTGGCAGGTACAGCCAGATCAACGGACAGTTCAGGGTGAAATCGAAAAAGCATTAAGAACATTAACTCACAGGAAGATAAGAATTATAGGGGCAGGAAGAACAGATGCAGGAGTTCATGCTCTGGGCCAGGCAGTCAATTTCAAATGCCAGGACAATTTGCCTCTTTCTGCTTTTGAAAAAGGTTTAGACGGACTTTTACCTGAAGACATACATATAATTGCAGCGGAAGAAGCAGTAAAATCTTTTAATGCAAGGCGGGATGCAGTGAGCAGAGTATATCGATACGTCCTTTCTAGAAAACCGAGGGCAGTAGGCCGCCAGTATGCTTGGTATCCGGGAATGAAATTTTTGTTAGAACCAATGGAATATGCGTCAAAATTTCTTCTGGGAGAGCACGATTTTACTTCTTTTTGCAAATCTGACGGTGAACATGAGAATTTTGTTTCTCGTGTTTTAAAAATAAAATGGAGTGTTAGAGAAGAAGAGATTCATTTTGAAATTACTGCTGTGCGATTTTTTCACAAAATGATTCGGATTATTGTTGGAACACTACTGGAAGTAGGGCGCGGGAAAATATCTCCAGAAAACTTTCGTGAAATTCTGGCGGCCAGAGATCGAACCCAAGCAGGCCCTACAGTACCTCCACAGGGGCTTTTTCTTGTTAAAGTCAATTATTAACTTTAGGTACAGGCTTAGGAGGATATATGAAGTTCTTTATTGATACTGCTAATGTTGACGAAATTCGAGAGGCTGCAAGCATTGGAATACTTGATGGAGTAACAACGAATCCAACGCTTCTCTCAAGAGAAATTCAGCGAACCGGGGATGATTCTAAAAACATTTTGAAAACAATCTGTCAGATCGTTCAGGGACCAGTGAGTGCGGAAGTAGTGTCTCTGGAAAGCGAAGGTATGGTGAAAGAGGCGCGTGAACTGGCCAAATTGGATGAACATATTGTTATTAAAATCCCCATTACAAAAGATGGGTTAAAAGCAGTGAAGAAACTCACCGCTGAAGGGATACGAACAAATGTTACTTTAACTTTTTCTCCGATGCAGGCTCTTTTAGCAGCCAAGGCAGGGGCAACGTACGTAAGCCCATTTGTAGGTCGTCTGGATGATATAAGTCATGTGGGAATGGATCTGGTGGGTGATATAGTGACAATTTTTAAAAACTACAATTTTACCACTCGGGTAATCGTAGCTAGTATTCGCAACCCACTTCATGTGGTAGAAGCTGCTTTAATGGGTGCCCACGTAGCTACAATACCATTTAAAGTAATAGAACAACTTTTAAAACACCCATTGACAGACATTGGAATTGAACGATTCATGGCCGATTGGGAAAAAGTTGCTCATTAATTGGAATAAGAAGGATTTGAAAATGAAGAATAGACATAAAAACCTCATAGGTATTTTATTGGCCTTTGCACTTTTAATACAGTGTTCGTCTAAAAAAGATCAAAAAAGTTCATATTCTGATTCTACGCCTCCTCAGTTAACCACTGCCGTGCAATTGGCGAACAATTCTCAGGTTGTTGATCAGGAGATCTTTCAATCCCGTCAGAATGCTATTACCAGAGCTATTGCTCAGGTAAGCCCAGCAGTGGTTGGCATAAACGTTGTACAGATCAGACGTTATGTAGAAAGCTCTCCTTTTGAAAATGATCCATTCTGGGGTTTATTTTTTCCTCAGAGAGAATATCTTCAAAAAGTAAAAGGCCTGGGATCAGGTTTTCTTATATCTCAGGATGGGTATGTTCTTACTAACGAACATGTTATACATCAAGCTTCGCAAATTGTTGTAACAACAACTGAAGGAAAACGCTATAACGCTGCTGTTGTAGGTGCAGATTTTAAGCACGATGTAGCCCTATTGAAAATTAAAGGAAAGAATTTTCCCTATATTTCGCTGGGAAATTCAGATGATATTATAATTGGTGAGTGGGTAATTGCTCTCGGCAATCCTTTTGGGCTCTTCAATGTTGGTTCTAAACCAACTGTTACCGTGGGGGTTGTTAGTGCGACAGGTATGGATTTTAAAGGAGAGCTTGCAATCGAAGGACGATCGTATAAAGGCATGATACAAACTGATGCGCCAATCAATGGTGGCAATAGTGGGGGGCCCCTGGTTAATAGTCTGGGCCAATGTATTGGAATCAATACTCTTATCATTTCTGGAAGTCAGTATGAAAAAACTTCCGTCGGAATTGGTTTTGCTATTCCTATAAATCGTGTGAAGAAACTATTACCCGATTTGAAAAAGATAGGTCACCTGAAAAAAACTTTCCAGACAGGTCTTGAAGTGACAAATATCAACTGGCTTATGGCAAGAATGTTGGGAATTTCGTCTCGCGATGGTGTTATTGTTACCAGAGTGGCAAGAGAGAGCGCTGCAGAACAAGCAGGTATACAAATAGGAGATGTTATTGTTGCTGTTAACAATGAAAGAATTCATTCAACCCAAGAGTTTGAGCGCGCAGTAAACAGTGCAAATAAAAAAGAGAGTCTTTTTCTTACCATATTTAGAGATGGAGACCTTTATAGGGTTGTGCTTAAGTTTTGAGGTGAGAGAGAGGGTGTTTGATACAGGAGATAAAAATAATGAGACAAGTAATTATTTATCCGGGTGAAGATAATTATTGGGTGGCAGAATGCCCCAGTTTACCTGGTTGTATTAGTCAGGGTAAAACAAAAGAAGAAGCCATCACTAATATCAAAGAAGCAATTAAGGAATATATTGCAGCATTGGAGGTAAATTGATCAAGCGATACACATTTCCAGAAATGGGAAAAATCTGGAGCCAACAGAACCGATATCAAAAGTGGCTTGATGTTGAACTCGCAGTTTGTGAAGTTCAGGCAGAACGTGGTGTTATTCCACCAGATGACTGGAAAACAATTAAAACCAAAGCCGGTTTTGACAGTCAGAGAATCGATGAAATCGAAGCGATTGTCAAACACGATGTCATTGCATTTCTCACGAGTGTATCTGAAAAGGTGGGGCCTGCTTCACGGTATATTCATCTTGGAATGACCTCCTCAGACATTCTGGATACTGCTACTTCTCTTCAACTGAAAGAGGCTGGAAAACTGCTTATAAAGGATTTAAAAGAGCTTCGGGAAGTCTTAGGTAGAAGAGCAATCGAGTTTAAGGATACAGTTTGTATCGGCAGATCTCACGGAGTACACGCAGAACCCACTACTTTTGGACTGAAACTGGCTTTATGGTACGACGAATCAGGACGGAACATTCATAGATTGGAAGAGGCTGTCGAAACAATAAGTGTGGGTAAAATTTCTGGAGCAGTTGGTACTTTTGCGCACTTAGATCCTGAAGTGGAAGAACGAGTTTGTGAAAAGTTAGGATTAAAACCCGCGCCTGTCTCAACCCAGGTAGTGCAGAGAGACAGGCATGCATTTTATCTCACTACACTTGCTGTTATTGCTGCCAGTCTCGAAAAAATCGCTGTGGAAATTCGTCATCTCCAAAGAACAGAAGTTTTGGAAGCCGAAGAGTTTTTTTCAAAAGGACAAAAAGGTTCTTCGGCAATGCCTCACAAACGTAATCCAATAACCTGTGAAAGGATTGCAGGACTGGCGCGTGTAGTAAGGTCTAATGCCATGGCAAGCTTAGAAAACGTAGCTCTCTGGCACGAAAGAGACATTTCTCATTCTTCTGTGGAACGTGTTATTCTTCCCGACAGTACAATACTTCTAGATTATATGCTTCGGAAGACAAAAGACCTTATTGATAAACTCCTTGTGTATCCTGAAAAAATGAAAGCTAATCTGGATCTTACCAACGGATTGATTTTTTCACAGAGTCTTATGCTGGCACTTGTCAGAAAAGGATTAACACGGGAGGAAGCTTATAAAGTAGTACAAAACAAAGCTATGGAATGCTGGAAGACCAAACACTATTTCAAAGATGCAATTGCAAATGATAGGGAAATAGGGAAAATTCTTTCTCGGAAAGAAATTGAAGACTGTTTTGATCTTGGTGTTCATCTTCGGAATGTAGATCAAATCTTCCAACGTGTGGGATTACTTGTTTCATGATAAATGTAAGTTTAACAAACTAATATGGAGGATTGTTTTGACTGTAAAAAAAGGTAAATTGTTAATTGAAGGAAAAGTTAAAAAAGTATATTCCACTAATGAGCCCGATTATTTAATTCTCCACTTCACTGACAATGTAGCTGGTGTACGTTCCGGTGAAGAAAGAATAATCAAAAATAAAGGTACATACAATAATGCTATTTCTTCATTTTTATTCAAGCTGTTAGGAGGTTATCATATTCGTACTCATTTTGTGGATGTACTTAAACCAGATGAAATGCTGGTAAGGAAATTGGATATTATACCTATTACAGTAGAAGTGTGGAATTTTGCTGGAGGATCTTTCAGCAAACGGTACGGAATCGCCAAAGGCGAAGCTTTAAACCGTCCTGTGGTAGAATTTTATCTGAAAAATTCTAAACTTCGCAATCCAATGATAACTGCTGATCATGCATGTGCATTTGGTTATGCAAAACCAGAGGAAATGCAGACAATTGATAGAACTGTTCGAAAAGTAAACGCTGTGCTCAAATCTTTTTTTGATAGACGGAAGTTTAAATTAATCAATTTTAAATTAGAATTTGGACGGTATCAGGATAAGATTTTCTTAAGTGATGAAATTTCCCCCGATACTTTTTCTCTTGTAGATATGAAAGATGGAGAAACAAAAAATAAAGCGCCGCTCAATCTCGCTACGGATAAAATCACAGCAGCTTACGAAGAATTGAAAAACAGAATTTGCAAGTAGTAATTTCAGTGTATAAAGAGTCTTTAAATATTCTTTTTACTGAAGGGATCGTATTTGTAGGGACAATTTCAACGTGGAAACTGCTTGGTTGGTGGGAACTGCTTGGAGCAGGGAGTATTGTAGCTCTTCTGATAATTTTCACCATTTATTTTTTTAGAGATCCCGAAAGAGAAATCCCCGCTCGTAGGGGAATTATTGTATCACCTGCAGATGGACGAATCATTGGTGTAGAAAAAATATCTTCCCCTTTTTCTGAGAATAGAGTTACAAAGATAACTATTTATCTTTCTCTATGGGACGTACATATAAATCGGATACCTGTTTCAGGAAAAATAACAAGGGTGGATTACAAATCTGGTCGTTTTTATCCAGCATTTGAACCAAAGGCTTCTGAGAAAAATGAACATACAATTATTGAAATAAAAGGAAAAGCAGGTCTGTTTTATATTAAACAGATTGCAGGAATGGTTGCAAGGCGTATTGTTTGCCATCTTAAGGTAGGAGATAAAGTAAGATTGGGCCAACGTTTCGGCATGATTAAATTCGGATCGAGGGTCGAATTTTATCTTCCTCTTTCTGTAAATGTTAAAGTTAATGAGGGCGATAAAGTAAGAGCAGGGCAGACTATTATAGGAGTTGTTGCTCATGACTAATAAATTCTTCTTTATCCCCAGTTTTTTTACTTTGCTTAATTTCTTTTGGGGATTCTTTTCAATTGTAGAAGCAGTAGAAGGAAACCTACATAAAGCTGCCTGGTTTATCATATTAGCTGTTTTGTGCGATGGAATGGATGGCAAGTTTGCCCGCTGGACAGGTACAGAGACAGCTTTTGGGTTTGAGCTGGATTCTCTAGGAGATATGGTTTCGTCTGGTTTGGCGCCAGCAGTGGTTGTTTATATTGGGATATTACACAAAATTGCTTTCATGGGAGTTTTAATCTGTTTTATTTATATTTTTGCGGGAGGGTATAGACTGGCCAGATTTAATGTTATTAAGGCAAGAGAGCGAAGTGAAGGTTATATTGGTCTTCCTATACCAGTCGCTGCTATGACTATAGCTTCTTTCTTGATCTTTCATACTCCTTTTGGAGAATCTATCAGTATTGGTTTTTTGATTACGTTAATGGTCTTTCTTGCAATCTTGATGGTAAGCACCATCCATTACAGTTGGCCACGCCTGATGTTTCATGTGAACTGGATTAAAAGGATTCAATCAATTGGACTTCTGTTGGCGACAAGTTTAATGGCTGTTTTCCCTG
>CAYYPT010000049.1:0-14972 GCA_964473625.1 uncultured bacterium
AAGGAACTTTTGGCAATTGCCAGAAAGAGCTACCAGAACTTTGCCAAGATGACTGTGGAATATATGCGTTTTCCCCGGATGACTGGAGAAGATGTCCTTTCTTTATGTAGATTGGAGGGTAAAGAAAAGTTAGAACTTGCTCTCAAGAGAGGTAAAGGGGCTGTTTTAGTGGGAGGGCACTTTGGAAACTGGGAGCTTATGGGTGCTGCACTTGTGCAATTAGGGTATCCAGTTTCTTTTTTGGTAGGGGAACAGCATAACAAACTTGTAGACAATATGATGAATCATAATCGTATTTTGATGGGAGTTAAAATCATTCATATGGGAATGGCAGTTCGGGGGGTACTGAAAGCTTTAAGGAATAATGGCTTTGTGGCTTTACTTTCTGATCAGGATGCTGGACGTGATGGTGTTTTTGTAAACTTTTTTGGTAGACTGGCTTCTACTCCTCAAGGCCCTGCTGTTTTTGTACTCAAAACAGGTGCACCAATTATATTTGGCAGTGCAGTTCGTCTTCCAGGGGGAAGACATCGTATAATATGTGAATTGTTGTCTTTTGATCATTTACGTGGAGTAACTCCTGAGAATATTCGGGAGGTGACTCAATCCTATACAAGTTTGTTAGAACAAGCCATACGTGCCCATCCCGATCACTGGTTCTGGATGCACCGGCGATGGAAATCTCGTCCTCTATGTGAGATGGGAGAGCAGTAATTTGAGTGGTTTTCACAAAATCCTAATTCTCCAAACAGCTTTTGCTGGCGATTTGATACTCGCTACTCCTCTTGCTCGAGGTGTAAAAGACGCTTTTAAGGGAAGTGAAGTCCATTTTCTGGTTATACCCGAAACAGCAGTCCTTTTAAAACACAATCCATTTATCGATAAAATATGGACTTACGACAAAAGAAGATATGAAAAAGGCATAGGCCCTTTTTTAAAATTAATGCGAAGACTTTCTAACGAAAGGTTTGATCTTGCGATTGTTCCTCATAGATCGTTAAGAAGTGCTTTACTTGTCTTTGGTGCCAGAATTCCCCGACGTGTAGGTTTTGATAAAAGTGCTGGGGCTGTTTTCTTTACCGATGTTGTTCCTTATCTTAAAAATCTTCACGAGGTTGAGAGAAATTTTAAACTTATCCAGGCTCTTGGCTGGAACGGGAATATTTTCCCCCCGGAACTTTTTCCAGGTCCGGAAGAAAAAGAGGAAATTGACAGATTTTTGGCTGAGGCAAGAATAAAAACCGGGAAGGCTCTCCTTGCTGTTGCCCCTGGATCTGTCTGGCCTACAAAAAGGTGGCCTGCTGAGAGATTTGCTGCTGTGGTAAACGAATTCTGGGAAAAGTGGAAAATCCGTTCTGTTCTGATAGGTGGTAAGAACGATGTTACTTTGGGAGAAAAGATAGTAAAAAAAACTGGTAAGAGGATTTTAAATGCCGTAGGACGGTTTTCACTCCTTGCCTCTGCAGAATTGATCAGCAGGTGCAGAGTGATTCTTACCAATGATAGCGCTCCGCTTCATCTTGCTGTGGCAGTTGGTACTCCTGTGGTAGCTATTTTTGGACCGACTGTTCCTTCATTTGGATTTGCACCGTATGGAAAAGGACATACTGTTATAGAGAAAAAGCTAAGGTGTCGTCCCTGTAGCATTCATGGTAGTAAAAAGTGCCCCAAAGGCCACTTCCGTTGTATGCGAGATATATCCACAGAAGAGGTAACTCAAGCACTAAAAAGGTATTTTATCAATGGATAAAAAATTTATCAAAATTGATCCTTTTCATATTGATACTTCTTTAGTCAAAGAGGTTGTACACTTTCTTAAAAATGGGGGTGTTATTGGTTATCCCACAGAGACATTTTATGGTTTGGGAGGAGATGCTACAAACGAAAATGTAATTCAGCAGATTTACAGGATTAAAGGAAGGGACCCTCATAAGCCGCTTTTAATTTTAGTTTCTCGAGTAGAAGAAATTTATCCCCTGGTGCTTTTTGTTAGCCCGGAGGCAAAGATTATGATGGAACATTTCTGGCCTGGTCCTTTAACGCTTGTTTTTCGCTCTTCACAGATTCTTCCAAAGTCTCTTACAGGAGAAAATAACAAAGTAGGGATAAGAATTTCTCCTGATCCCGTTTGCCAGGCATTGCTGAGGCATTTTGAGAAGCCGCTTATATCCACGAGTGCTAATCCTGCCGGTAAAAGGCCGGCAGAGTCGGCTTTGCAAGTGTTGAAATATTTTGGTGAGAGGCTTGGTATGATTGTGGATGGTGGAGAAAGGAAATCTATACTCCCATCCACAGTGGTAGATGTTTCTGAAAATTTTCCAAAGGTTATTCGTAAAGGGTTGGTTGATATAAAAAAAATCCAAAACTTAATTGGGAAAATAGATGGATGAAAAGGTTTTTAAAGTTCTCTTTGTTTGCACAGGAAACAGCTGCCGCAGTCCCATGGCAGAAGGTATTCTAAAAGATCTTCTTAGAAAAAAAGGAGTAGAAAATATTGCTGTGGAATCGGCAGGGATAATGGCCCCTGTGGGTGCAGCTCCAACAGATTACGCTGTCCTGGCAATGGTTGAGAACGGAATTGATATTTCTGGTCACAGGTCTCGTCCACTGACAAAAAAGATGGTGGAAGAAGCAAACCTTATTCTTGTGATGGAAAAGATACATCTCAAATTCGCTGAGGGACTTTCTCGTAAAGCAAAGGGAAAAGTTTTTCTCTTGAAAGAATTTGGTGAGATGGCCAGTGGGGGAGAAGTTGCGGATCCAATTGGCAGTGAACTTGAAGTTTATCGGGAATCTCGTGATGAGTTGGAAAAGGAAATAAGAAGAATTCTCCCGGAGCTGCTTAAACTTGCACAGGGAAATAAATGCTGAAAACTACTGTTAAAATAGATCGCATCCTTATAATCCGAACAGACCGCATTGGTGATGTGGTACTTTCGCTTCCAGTGGTTACGGCTTTAAGGCGGAAGTATCCCGATGCTTATATTGCAATGCTTGTTAGTCCGGCTGTCAGAGAGATTGTAGAAGATCATCCTGATTTGGATGAAGTTCTTCTGGATAATGGCGGTGGTTTATCTGATTTTTTCAAACTTGTCAGGAAAATCCGACTAAAAAAATTTGATGTGGCTGTTCTTCTTCATCCAACTTTTCCTTTAGCTTTTGCTTTAGCTATTGCAGGCATACCCTGGCGTATTGGAACAGGGTATCGGTTTTATTCCATTCTTTTCAATAAAAGAATTTTTGAACACAGAAAAGACAGTCTCCGTCATGAAGTGGATTACAATCTTTCTCTGGCCAGCGTGCTTGGTGCTGATGTTTCTAAGGTTGATTTTAATTTTCCTGTTTTACAAGAAGCATTATGGAAGGTAGAAAAACTTTTTAAGGAAATGAAAATTACTGATGAAAAACCCATTGTTGTTCTTCATCCAGGCAGCAGAGGGTCGGCTCTGGATTGGCCTGTAAGTTATTTTGCTCAACTTGCAAATCGTCTTGTAAGAAAGTCGCATGCCCAAGTCATTGTTACAGGTGGTCACGGAGAAGAAAAAGTTGTTTCAGAAGTTTTAAAAAATACTTCAGGAGAAGTTCGAGGAATAGCTGGACGTCTAAATCTGAAAGAACTGGCGGCTCTTCTAAAAAAAGCCGATCTTGTTGTGGCTAACAGTACCGGTCCTCTTCATATTGGAGTAGCTGTCGGTACAGAGGTAATAGGTTTTTATCCTCCTTTAGTCCCCGCCAGTGTGAGGCGCTGGGGACCCTACAGGCGGAGGATGAGCACTTTTGTGCCGGATCTTCCTGAGTGTAAAAAATGTATTAAATCAAAATGTCCTTACTGGAACTGCATGAAACTGATTTCCGTGGATGATGTCTGGAAAAGGGCTGATGAGAAACTCAAAGGAAAGAATCTCGCATGATAAAAGAGTTGAAAATTATATTAAATATTGTAATTCCCATAGAACTGATTCTCCTCTCCTGTGTGCCTGGAGTTTCTATGGCACAGAAATCGGATACTGTCTCTATTCGGAGAACTGTAATTATCGATACTCTTTTGGTGAAGCCCCGCACTTCTAAATTTTATCCTCTGAATAATTTTGAAACTGGATATAGGGAAGATAATATTAAATTTAGAAAGATCAAAAATAAAGCTTTTTCTGTCGGGGAACATCTTGTTTTTGAAATTGCTTATGGTTTTATTAAAGCTGGTACAGCAACAATGAGTATTCCTGACACTCAGTGGGTTCATGGAAGACCGTGTTATCATATTGTTACCACGGCAGAGTCCAACAAGTTCTTTTCCTTTTTCTTTAGGGTAAGAGATAGAGTAGAATCACTGATTGATGTGGATGGTATTTTTACATGGAAGTTTGAGAAACACATAAGAGAGGGAAAATTTTCTGCGGACAAATATGTGGAATATGATCAGTACCACAGAAATGTTATTACCAAAAAAGATACAATGCCTGTCCCACTGTATGTACAGGATATTCTTTCTTCCTTTTATTATGCCCGAACTGTTCCAATGAAAGTTGGAGAGTCTTTTGATATCGATAATTATGCAGATGGAAAAGTATATCAATTAAAAGTTCTGGTCCACAGAAAGGAACAAATTAAGGTACCGGCAGGTTCATTTAACTGTATTGTGATAGAACCTGTTTTAAAAGGTGAGGGACTTTTTAATCAGAAAGGAAAGCTAACTATCTGGATTACAGATGATGAGCAAAGGATACCCGTTCTTATGAAGAGTAAGGTGGTAATTGGTTCTATTGATGCAAGGTTAAAGAGTTTTAAAATAGGCAAAATAAACTAATAATTAAAGAGAGAAAAAAATATGTCAAAGTACAAAGAGATTGATATTGAAAAGGTTAAAACAATTTCCATTAAAGACCGAGAAAGTAAAGTATCAGTTGAGCAAGTAGCCAGACCTGTTATTTCTGGAAGTAAATTACAAACATTTTTTAAAAGCCTTCCTCAGGTGCTGGCGGCCCGTGATTTTGGAGAATTGGTTTCTCGCATTGTTCTGGCAGTGCATTCTGGAAAACCTGTTCTCTTGATGATGGGTGCACATGTGATCAAGGTTGGTTTGAGTCCAATCATTATAGACCTGATGGAAAAAGGAGTGATCAGCGGAATTGCTCTTAATGGCGCAGGAGTAATTCACGATACAGAGTTGACCTATTTTGGAAAAACTTCAGAGGATGTGGGTACGTTTCTGAAAGATGGAAGATTTGGCATGGCAAAAGAGACGGCTGATATTATCAATCACACAGTTATTGAGGGACGTGAACAGGGACTTGGCTTTGGTGAAGCAATAGGGAAACAGGCAGTGGAAGATAAACCGCCGCATTTCAATTTAAGTATACTTGGTCAAGCATATAGGCTGGGGATTCCTGTTACGGTGCATGTTGCTCTGGGTACTGATATTGTTCATCAGCATCCTTCTGCCGATGGAGGCGCGATAGGAGAGCTGAGTCTCCGCGATTTCAGAATCTGGACACATCTTGTTTCTCAAATCGGAAATGGTGGTGTAATTCTGCTTTTTGGTTCTTCTGTAATTTTGCCCGAGGTATTTCTGAAAGCTCTTACCGTAGCAAGAAATATTGTGGGTGAAGTCACAGATTTTACCACTGCTAATTTTGACATGATTCGACACTACCGACCCAGCGTAAATGTTGTGAGAAGACCTACAGAAAAAGAAGGTAGAGGTTATACTTTTATTGGGCATCACGAAATTATGATACCTCTTCTTGCTGCTGCCATTAAGGATGGGTTGGTGGGAAATGTTCTTGGTGTCAAGAAAAATACATAGAACCGTATCAAAAAGTTGACAGTTCTTTTGTTACATTGTTTTAGTTTATTATAATAATATGTTGTAGAAATAGATTAATTTATATCTGTGGATATCTTACACAACATCTTGAATAATTAGGTCTTAGAACCAATCCTATATATCTTCTTTGTGTTGAAACAATTCAATCTTTTTGTTTTCAAATAAGAAAGGCATAGAAATTGCGGGAATCAATATTGTTTTAAGAAGAGGGGATACCATGGTTCGTAAAAAGCCGAAAATTCTCATTGTTGATGATGATCATAGCCTCTGTGAGATATTGGCGAATATTCTTGACTATGCTGGGTATACCGGGGACGTTGCCCATAATGGTAAAACAGCATTGACTAAAATTGAGAATAATCTTTTTGACCTAGTTTTACTGGATTTAAAACTTCCTGATATAGATGGAATAAAGGTATTGAAAGAGATTATGCAAAAAAAGCCTTACCTTCCTGTGATAATGATTTCGGCTGAGGGGACAATACATACTGCAGTGGAAGCGACTAAACTTGGCGCATACGATTTTCTGGAAAAGCCTTTAGATTCAGAGCGTGTACTGGTTACTATAAATAATGCTTTAAAAAAAGGACTTCTGGAGAGAGAAAAAGCTAATTTGTTAAAGAACGTAAAAGAGCAGTATGTAATGGTGGGGGAAAGTCCTCATATGAAGCATATTCGTGAACTCATTTGCAAAGCAGCGGCGACAGATAGTAAAGTATTAATTGAAGGCGAAAACGGGACAGGCAAGGAATTGGTAGCCAGGGCTATTCACACTAATAGTCAACGAGCTGCAGGGCCTTTTATTGCTGTGAACTGTGCAGCTATTCCTGAGACTCTTATCGAAAGTGAACTTTTTGGTTACAAGAAAGGAGCTTTTACTGGTGCTGTCAACGACAAACCAGGTAAATTCCAGATGGCGGAAGGAGGTACTATTTTCTTTGATGAAGTTGGCGATATGAGTTTGATGACACAAGCGAAAGTTCTGAGGGTACTTGAGGAAGATGTAATTGAAATGGTTGGCGGAAATGAACTTATTCCAGTGGATGTCAGGGTGATTGCTGCTACGAACAAAGAATTAGAAAAGGAAATGAAGCAAGGAAATTTTAGAGAGGACCTCTATTTTCGCCTTAATGTTTTAGAAATTAAAGTTCCGCCTTTAAGAGAACGTAAAGAAGATATTCCCCTTCTGGTACAACATTTTATGCAACTTTTTTGTCAGGGACATGGTGTGGCAGAAAAGTTTATTACCCCGAGAGCAATGGATAAGTTGATGGACTATTCCTGGCCTGGGAATGTACGAGAATTAAAAAATCTTATTGAAAAATTGATGATACTGATAGATTCTCCTAAAATTGAACCATCTGATATAGCTTCTGTTATTAAAAATTATCCTGTAATAAAATCAAATAATGTTTCGTCTCTTAAGCAGGCACGGCAAGATTTTGAAAGGGAATTTATTAGAGAAAAACTGGTCATTGCCAATTGGAACGTGACAAAAGCTGCTAAGATGCTGGGTATTCCCAGAACTTATCTCTATAAAAAAATTAAGAAGTTTGGTATTGAAATTTAGGTAGGTTGGATTCTTCGCAGAGACAACGCGACTTCAAAGCAATCCCTTTACGTCAACGTTGATATACTCAGATGGAGATAAAAACCTGAAGAGGACTGCTTCGGTACGGTTTAACGCCGCACCTCGCAGAGACGGTGGTGGTTGATTGTTAACAGAGATAAACGGAGTCGTCTCTGTAACAATCAATTTCTGTGGTGATAGGGGGCTCCACTTCAAAGGAGGAGACCTCCTTATTCAAGGTCGTGTACCGAAGCGAGTAAGAATCACTGCGCCAAAAGCTGGAATCCACGCAGCAAAAAAAATCAGTATACCGATGAGAAAGAGTGTAGTAGAAAAAAGAGGAGCGAAGAAAAAGATTGTTTTACTCAACAATGATGGAAGTTCGAGTATAAGTATACCTATACCCAGGAGGAGTGGGGGAGAAGTTGTGTTTAAACCTGTCTTTGTTTTAATTGTTTGGCCCAGGAAAAGACTAAAAGCTGTACCTCCCATAAGAAAAGCCCCAATAATAGCAATCGGGAAAAAGAGAATAGCAACAGGGATTCCGATTATTGTTGCCAGGAGAATTACAAAGATTGTTGGAAGAAGTAAAAAACCAATAAATCCTGTTGCCAAAGTTTTGGGATATTCATTGTGAAGGCGATTGCAAATTCGTTTTGTTTGGGCAGGGAAAGCATAATAAATTAATAGTACAAGAAGGAACAAAATAATAACACGGAAGAACCGAAAAATTCTGGATGCTCCATAAAATATTTTCCTATTGGGGGTTCTGTGAAAAAGTTTACCAAAATTGAATACAGTAGTTTCGCCTCCTATACGAGCTCCTCTGTCTACATCTGTGTGTCCCCAGATACATACAACGTCATTCTGTATGTAACTGGTAGATGCAAGCCGTATGTTTCCTTTTACAACAACAACGCCGCCTTTGACTGTTCCATAAATGGTTGCGTTTCCTCCAAAAACAACTACATCGCCGTCTATCCATTCATTGCGACCTACAATTACATCACTGCCGAATTTCACAATTCTCTGACGTTCTGTTTTTTTAAGGTGACGTTGGAGTTGCAGGGGGAAAAGTTCACTGTTGCTTATTCTGATTCTTTCGCCAGAAATTTCAATGCTTTTTGGAAGTGGAATATCTTTTAGAATTGAGTCTATACCAGTTGTTTTTATTTTCAGATGAAATGTGCGGGGGGATCTGTTTTGATACGAGTCTTTTCCCTGAGTTATTGCCGTTGATGTGATCATAAAAAATGTGGTAAGAAAAAGGAGATGATATTTCATGGCTCTACTCTTCCCGGAGTTTCTTTTTTAGAATTTCTCTTGCTCTAAAGATTCTTGCTTTTACTGTTCCAAGTGGTATATTTAAAATTTGACTGATTTCTTCATAGGAACGTTCTTCTTTGTGTCTGAGGATAATAGTTATACGATATTTATGTGGTAAGCTGTCAATAGCATTTTGGATTTGTTTTCTTTTTTCTGTGAATAAGAAATCTGTCTCAGGCGTTTGAGATTCATCGCCCACTTGATGTAAGACTTCTCCGTCTCGAAGTTTTACAGGTTTGTCGAGAGATAGAGTTTTTAGTTTTTTCTTTCTAATTGCGTCGATGCAGTGGTTAAAAGCAATTTTATAAAGCCATGTTGAAAAAGCATAGTTTTTATTATATTTTTCTAATGAGTTGAAAGCCTTAATAAATGTTTCCTGAACGAGATCTTCAGTTTCTTCTCTATTTCTGATCATCTGGTAGATCATGCTGTAGATCCCGTTTTTGTACCTTTTGAGCAACGCTTCGTAAGCAGATTGTTTACCGGCTAAAGCGTCTTTTATAAGTAATTGGATGTTTTTGTTAACCACCCTGTACCACGTAATATAAGTTACGAATTTAAATGGAAAAAGATTCTTAGAAAATTAAGTTAAAAAAAGGTGTGAATCAAGAAAAATTTCTTGCAAATAAAAATAGAATTGTTTATAGTAAAAAGAAATGATTTATTGTTTTTTCAGGAGAAAGGATGAAAAATTTTGTAAAGATTCACTGTCCCACGCTTTTTATGGCTTTGCTTATTTTTATTCTTTCTTCCATTCCTTCACTCAAACCACCCAGTCTCGGTTTTTCATTCCAGGACAAACTAGCTCATTTTTTAGAGTTTGGAATTTTCGGATTTTTTCTTCAAAGATCTTTTAATTATCTTTTTGCAAATAGATTTAAGGTTTACTGCCTTGTTTTTTTGATAGGTTCAGCCTATGGAGCTTTAGATGAAATCCACCAATTATTTGTAAGTGGAAGAGAGGCTACTATTGAAGATTTTATTGCAGATACAATTGGAGTTATTGTATCCCAGGTACTATTTTGGGCGGGAAGGAAGAGTAATTTATTTTAGGCAGAAAATTATTTTCTTATTGACTTTTAATCAGAAAATTTTAATCTTAAATAGTATTTTGACACGAGTCTTGAACCAAGCTAAAAAAGGAGGTGATTATCAATGGCTGAGATGGGATATTGTGTAAAGTGCCGTGCGAAGACCGAAATGGTAGAGGTGGTAAAAGTTAAAATGAAAAATGGACGTCCTGCATTGAAAGGGAAATGTGCAAAATGTGGGACAGGAATGTACAAAATTCTTCCAAGTAAGTAAAATAGTAAGGTTTGTTATCAAAGGAGGTAGGTGAATGGTTTCAATGCGGTTTGACTATCGGGATATTTTCAGAGCTGCTAGGGTGGCGTTCAGTTTCCAGCGCCTATGGATCCAATTCATTGGCCTGTTTGCTGGATATCTGGGTTACATTATTTTGACCTATTTAAGCCTGGTAGCTGCAGGCAGGAATTTTGGAACCCTGTGGTCACGTTTTGGTTTCTTTCCTAGTGTTGTAGGTTTTCATCTTCCTTGGTATAGTTGGATTATATTTGTTTTGGGTGCTCTTTTCCTTCTCTTTGCTTGGTTAGTTACAAGCACAGGTGTTGCCAGGGCTGCTTACATGAATCTCAAGGGTAATACATTTTACACATGGAAAGAAGCCTTTACTTTCGCTCTGAAAAAGAAAGGCGGTTCTGTTATATCAACACCGATTGCTATCTTTGCCATTGCGTTTTTTACTGGTTTAGGTGGTGTTGTTGTGGGACTCTTAGGACGTATTCCCTACGTGGGGGAACTGGGAGTTTCACTTTTTGCAGTTATTTGGTTTACCGCTTCTCTCTTCTTGGTTTTCGTAATTTTGGCATTGGCTACCTCTCTTCTTTTAACGCCGGCAGTTTTAGCAACAACAGATGATGATGCTTTTGAAGGAATCTTCCAGAGTTTTTCTACTTTATACAGTCAGCCGTGGAGGCTTATTGTATATGAGGTTTTGTTGGGAGCTATTACCATAGTAGGATTTGGTACTTTTGCTTTTTTTGCTAAAAAAGCCTGGGGTTTAATGACAACTATCCTTGTCTGGGGTATGGGAGATAAGTATGCTAATCTTTCTTATGCCGCCTCTTATCTTCTTCAGAATTGGGTTTATCCTGCTGTTACATGGTCAAGAGCTATATTGGGAGATTATGCTTCTTATTTCTTTTTCACTCGTGATCTTACTTCTATTTCTCTTCCTGTAGTGATGACTATTTCTGCCTGGATATTTGCTATTTTTCTAGTTCTTATTGGTGGATTTATTCTTTCATATCCGTTGGCTGTTTTCAACGTGGGCAACAGCATAATTTTTCTTATTCTGAAGAAGAAAAAGGATGACGAAAACCTTCTTGAAAGAAAGGATAAAGAAGAAGAGGAGGAAGAGGAGGAGGAAGAAAAAGAGACAGAAGAAAAGGAAGAAGAGAAAAAGGAAGAAGCTAAAACAACCGGAGAAGAGGGGAATAAAAAAACAAAATAATGAGGTTATTCTGAATTTGTTTTTTTAGAATGTCTGATTTTAATAATTTTGTAATTCGGGTTAAGAATAAGGAATTTTATTTTTGAGGCAAAACATGATTGAGCGTCCGGCAGCAAAACTGGCCGGACGCTTTTTATGTTTAAATCAAATGATCAAAACAATGCTCACTTATTTTTTCATTTGGGTGTGAGCATTTGTAACCGGAGTAAAATTAGTGACAACCAATCAAACAGGTGAATGTTATTCTATCCTTCTCAAAGTCGAGAGAAAGATTAGTTTGAATGTTGGGCGTTTGGGGCCTTTTTCTTTTCCACAAGGATATTATGTCTATACTGGGAGAGCAAAAGGGAGAGTGGTAGCCCGCATTCAGAGACACATGAGGAAAGAGAAACGTCTTCGCTGGCATATTGATTATTTAACCTCAGTTCCAGGTGTAAAGTTAATAAAAGCGATTATCCACAAGTCTAAAGCGGAAAGAGAATGCGAAATAAATAAGATGATTTGCAAACTCTCTGGTGCTAAAATTCTTATATCGGGTTTTGGTAGTTCAGATTGTCAGAGTGGATGTGAAAGTCATCTTGTTTATTTTAGGGAAAAACCGCTTTTGAAAAAGTATACAATTTAACCAGAGTTTGATAAATTCTATTAATTTGCCAAAGTTCAGCGATTTAAGAAAAAAAGAGGTTGATTAAAAACATACGGTTTGCTACATTCTTACGCATAATCAGAGTAAAGAAAGTGAATTTAAAAAGATGAAAGCCTGCTGGATATATTTTCTTATGATATTGTTACTGGTGGGATGTAAGTCCATTTTTAGTACTCGGAAACCAGAGCCGCCGGTAACTTCTCAATCCAGCTGGATACCTCCACTTAATCCTGATCAGGTGCTTATTAATCTCGAAAATGCAATTTCTGAACGAAATGTAGAGAACTACATACGGTGTATAGTTAATTCTTCTTTTAGCAAGAGAACATTTCGTTTTGATCCTGATCCTAGGGTTTTTGCTGATTATCCCGAACTTTTTAAGAACTGGAACCGAGATAAAGAAGAGGCAGTTATCAAGCAGGCTTTTTCCTTAGTGCCAATTGATTCGGTGAGTTTTTTGAATTTTACTGAAGAAATCAAAGAGATCGTTGCGTCGGACAGCGCTGTTTTTGTCAGGAAATACAGATTAGAATTTCATCACACTCAATCAAATTTACCCAAAGTTTACGAAGGGCAGGTGGAATATTGGCTTGCTCCAGATCAGCGAGGAGAATGGTCTATTTATCGCTGGATAGATAATGGTTTGGCTAAATCTTCTTCATGGAGTTTTCTTAAAGCAGCTTTAGGTGAATGAAAAAAACAGTTCAAAATCAAAAGAGAAATAAAACTAATATCTTACAGACTTTTTGGTTCCCACTGCTGACAGCAGTATTCTTGATTCTGGTGATGGTAGAGATCAAAAATTATCTTTCTAAAAAGAGTTCTGTATCAACCGCATCATCGGTGACTACAAATTACCCTTCCATCAAAGAATTGCAAAATGTTTTGCAAGAGGTTCTCACCGCATATCATCTTTCGTGGAGTTCTGGGAATGCTCAAGGAAAAGAGACATGGTATGTAACTGTACCTGCTGATTTGCCTGTTCCTTCTCTTCATCTTGCTATTCAACAAAAGCTTGCTCAGATAGGTGCTCACATCCTATTTGCTAAAAGCAACCCTCTCTCAGAGCGTGTGTCGCTCTGTATTGGTTGGCAGGATTCCTGCTTCTTTGTGGTTAACCTTAACCAGTCAAACAAAGTATACCAGGAACAGGGAAAGATTGCTCTTCTCATAGATGATTTTGGAGATCACTGGAATCAGTTTGTTTCTTCTTTTCTTAACTTGGGGATAGATATTACAATCTCTGTTATTCCTGGTAGAGAAAAAAGTTCTATAGTGGCCCGCGAAATGAAGCAAAGAGGATGTGAAGTTATTCTTCATCTTCCAATGGAGCCTTTGAATCATTCTTATCAGGGTAATGGATACATTATCCTGACAGATATGAGCCGAAAAAAGATACGAGAAGTTTTCCAGCGCTCTTTAAACGATGTTCCCGGCGCTGTAGGTGTAAATAACCATATGGGGTCAAAAGCAACGGCCGATCTCCGGGTTATGAGGAATCTTTTGGAAGAAATCAAAGCGAGGGGACTTTATTTTATTGACAGTCGTACAACTGCTTCAACTGTCGCTTACGATGTGGCCAGGGAACTTGGGTTAAAGTGCGCTAAAAGAGATGTTTTCATTGATGTTGATCCAGAAGAAAATCTTATTAAGAAAAGATTGTGGGATCTTGCCAGAAAGGCAAGGATTAATGGTTTTTCTATTGGTATTGGACATTGTCGTCCGCTTACACTAAAAATTTTAAAAGAAGAAATACCAAAAATTCAGGCAAAGGGTTTTAAATTTGTCCGTTTGTCCGAAGTTGTAAGATAGAAAATAAAATTAAAATAGAGAGGAATAACAATGGCGAGGTTAGGTGTTAAAATTGAACATGTTGCAGTTTTGCGTACAATTGGGAAGAATGTTGAGCCCGATCCAGTAACAGCAGCAATTTTTGCTGAAATGGGTGGTGCCGATGGAATCGTATGTACTCTCAACGAAGAACTTCGTTATATAACAGAGCGAGATTTAAAAATGCTTAAAGAGATGGTAAAAACACATCTTAATCTCCAGATTTCTCCTACAGATCAGTTGTTAACTCTGGCTTTTTCTGTAGCTCCCGATATGATAACCTTAATACCGGGTAAAAAGGCTGGTTCCACTCAGGGTGGGGGCCTTGATGTGTTGGGGAATGGAGAAAAGTTAAGCAGAGTAGTTGATGAAATTAGAACCCAGAACATAGTGGTAAGTCTTTTAATTGAACCCCTCATTCATCAGGTTAAAGCTGCTGCTAAAATAGGGGCGGATTATGTTGAGTTCCATCTGGGTAGATATGCGGCTGCAGAAGATCTTACTGAACGAGCTGATATTTTAGAAAACATTTCTTCAGTAGCATCGGCTGCTTCTAAATTAGATTTAGGTGTTGCAGCCAGTCGAGGATTGAATTATTACAATGTATCAGAAATTTCTGCTATTGAGAGAATCGAGGAAATTAACATTGGACATGCAATCGTCTCTCGAGCCCTGTGGCTTGGTATGGAGCAGGCTGTTAGGGACATGGTAGCACTGGTACATTAAGGAAATTTATCTGCTTTTTTATTTTTCTCTGATCGCACAGAAGATTTCTCACCGGCAGAGCGGGTAGATAAGAGTCCCTGCTCTCATTTTTTGTTCCCAAACTGGAGTATGTTGCCGTCAATTACAGATTTATATAAATTCTTTGCGTGCTTGGCGGCTTTGCGTGAGAACCACTCCGGCATTATATATCCCCCTTTGGCCAAAGGGGGATTATAGGGGGATTTTTTAGATTGTCCTGTTTAGCGATGAATGTTCTCTCCTCGTAAATTTTAATACACATGGGAATTAGATTCCTCGTTTCACTCGGAAAGACACGAAGTGAACGTTTTTCTGAGGAGCGCTGATTTATCAGCGCGACGAAGAATCTTCTGCCCATAGGCGTTTTAATTATCTTCGGAATTTATCTTGCCTGAGAGAAACTGCGGCAGGTGGATTTATGTAAAGCCTGAAAACTCATATGGTTAAGAAGTATTGTACTTTTCTTTTAGAAAGAAAAGTACGAGAAACTCGCCTTTTT
>CAYYPT010000050.1:0-14900 GCA_964473625.1 uncultured bacterium
CAAAGATGTCTTATTCGCTTGGTTCCAGAATAATCAGGGTCCCGAGTTGCAGTAGAGTTTCTCCAAAGCTAATGTTGCAGGCTTTTAGTCTTGGAGCAGACGGAATTCTCTTTGGTGAGAGCGAAGAAAAGTCTAATCCTTATCCTAATAGTGTACCTGTAATAAAATCAAATGTCTCTAAAGTAAAAGATATTTTAGAGGAAGAGAAAATAAATGGAGACAGAATACGGTTTGTTCAATTTGTTACTGTTATGTTAACAGGTTTTATTAACAGTGTAAACAGCCTGTCAGATTTTGTCAAGAAATTGGGACCAGTTCCTGCCGAAGTGTCGCAGCGCCTTGGCAAAGATATAGACAAAAAATTATTCGGGGTAAGTGATGATTAAAAAAATTGTAATTACTTCTGAAAATGTTGATTTTTTAAATAAAATTAGCGAACTTAGCGATCAGGTAATAACGCGATGTGATCAATGCGGAACCTGTTCGGGAAGCTGTCCAATGGTGGGTGAAATGGATATTACCCCTTCCCAGATGATGCGAATGGTTCAACTTGGGCGACAGGAAGTTATGGAATCAAAGGCAATGTGGATTTGTGCTTCCTGTTTTGCATGTACAGTGAGGTGTCCTCGAGGTCTGGATCTGTCAAAAGTTGCTGAGGCATTGAGGCAGGTAAAATTAAGACAGGCTATTGATTACATAGATATAAATAACATACCGAGCGATGAGGTTGATAGACTCCCGCAGATTGCCATGGTGAGTGCTGGTCGCAAGTTTACAGGATAGAAGAAATGAACGCAGAAAAAGAAAATGATAATAAAAAAATGAAGATACCATATTTCCCTGGTTGTACTCTTAAAACAACAGCAAAAAATTTTGAAATTTCTGCTCTGGCAGTTGCTGGATTAATGGATATTGAATTAGTTGAACTCCCGCGCTGGAATTGCTGTGGAACCGTTACTTCTCTTACCAGTGATGATTTAATGCATCATCTTGCCCCAATACGGAATCTTGTACGTGTAGAAGAGATGAACGAGAATGGCGAGGTGAAGGATGAGTATAGATTGGTGGCATTGTGTTCCATGTGCTTTAATGTCTTAAAACGGTCTAATTTGCGCGTTCTGGAAAATCCTGAAGAGCTGGAAAAAATAAATAACTTTATGTATCTGGAAAAAGATTATAATGGAAAAGTAGAAGTTATACACTTTCTGGAATTGTTGCGGGATATCGGGTTTGAAAAAGTCAAAGAGAAGGTAAAGAATGCTCTTACTGGTTTAAAGGTTGCGCCTTATTACGGCTGCTTAATGTTGAGGCCAAAAGAAATAGGGATAGATGATCCTGAAGATCCTACAATTCAGTCTGATCTCCTTCAGGCACTCGGCGCAGAGGCTATTAACAATCCCTTCAAGACCAGATGCTGTGGCAGTTATCAGACAGTACGCGACAAATATGCAGTTGCTGAACTTACTTACGATATTCTTAGTCGTGCAAGAAAAGAGGGGGCCGAACTTGTTACGACAAGTTGTCCGCTTTGTATGTTTAACCTTGCAGACAGGCAGAAAGAGGTAATGGAAAGACACCCGGAATTTGAACCAATGCCTGTTTTATACTTTACGCAGCTGATGGCAGTTGCTTTTGGATTGGAAGATAAATATTACGGTTTTGATCAAAATTATATAGATCCACGACCATTATTAAAGGAAAAAAATCTTTTAAAATGAGGAAGCGCTATGGCTGAGAAGAAAATAAGTGTAATGGATAGCGTGCGAGAGGCGAGCAAAGCAGTTATTTCAGGCGTAGATGAAAAAGATATAAAACACTGGGTTGAAATTTATATTATGGGCAAGGCCTACAAGGTTCCTGCTGATTTAACCATTATGCAGGCTATTGAGTATGCAGGCTACAGACTTATAAGAAGTTGTGGCTGTAGGGCTGGTTTTTGTGGGGCCTGTTCTACTGTTTTTAGGCGAAAGGGAGAATACAAGCTCCAGACTGCTATGGCTTGCCAGACAAGGGTTGAGGATGGGATGTTTCTCGTCCAGATACCGTTTTCTCCTGCGGAAAAACCTTTGTACAATCTGAAGAAAGAAAAGTTTGAATCTTCCGCAATACTGAAATATTTTCCTGAGATTGCAAGATGTGTTAGTTGTAATACCTGTACAAAGACCTGTCCCCAGGACCTGCAGGTTATGGATTATGTTCAGGCTGCTCTGAGAGGGGATTTTAAAGCTGTTGCAGAGGGTTCGTTTGAGTGTATTCAATGTGGACTTTGTGCAATTAGATGCCCGGCAGAAATTGTGCAGTACCATATGGCACAATTCGCAAGAAGAATGTATGGAAGATACGGGACTCCAAGAGAAAGAAATGTTGAAAAGAGAGTTAGAGAAATAAAGAGTGGTAAGTTTGATAAAGAATTTGATAGAATTATGAATTTAAGTATAGATGAGCTTAGAACTATTTATACAGAGCAGCAAAATACAAGAGAAGTTTATTAAGGAGGCTTAAGAATGGCCGAACTTAAATTTATCGGTGGATACCCAGAATATATGCGTGAATCGATCAAGCTTGTTGAAAAGACACGTCCAAAAAGAATAGGGAAATTAGTTCCCCAGATGACACCTCAGGAAAGAGGTGATATTTTAAACCTTTGCCATCCAGATTATGCTCCAGGGGGTAAGAGAGCTTTAAAAGTAGGCCCAAATCGAGGGGATATTGTTCCCAATGAAGTGGCCGATTTGTTGGAAGCATATCCACTTATCGATCCTGAGAAAATTGATTTAAGCAAACCAGATTATGAAACAGATATTTTAATAATAGGTGGTGGACTTGCTGGAACCAGTGCTGCGTTGCTTGCCAACGATTCTGGAATTCCCACCGATAGAATTTTACTCACAAATAAATTACGGCATGGTGATGCAAACTCTATGATGGCTCAGGGTGGAACACAGGCCGCTGACAGACCCAATGATTCTCCTGTGCTTCATTATATAGATGCTATGGGGGGTGGCCATTTTACAAATAAACCTGATGTGGTTAGAAGACTTGTAGAAGATGCTCCAAGTGTAATACATTGGCTTGAAGACCTTGGTGCGTTGTTTGATAAGGATGAGAATGGAAATTTTATAGAATTGACAGGTGGTGGGACTTCAAGAAGAAGAATGCATGCTTGTGCTGACTACACAGGGATGGAAGAACTCAGGGTTTTAAGAGATGAGTTCAGGAATAGAAATATTCCTGTTCTTGAGTTTTATCCTGCGATTGAACTTCTAACCGATGAAGAAGGTAAAGTAGTTGGAGCAATACTCTGGAATATGGAAACAGAGGAATATAAAATTGTTAAATCAAAAGCTATTGTTCTTGCCACGGGTGGGTTTGGAAGACTTCATATAAGAGGATTTCCTACAACCAATCATTATGGTGCTACATACGATGGCCCTGTTATGGCGTACAGGACGGGAGCAAGATTGAGAGATCCGGATACGGTCCAGTACCATCCAACAGGTGCAGCGTATCCACAGCAGATCATTGGGCTTCTGCTTACTGAAAAACTGAGAACAAGCGGTGCTCAACCTGTTAATAAGAATGGAGAGGAATTTGTTTTTCCACTTGAACCCCGAGATGTTGAAGCAGCCTCGTTTATACGAGAATGTTATATAAGAGACAATGGAATTACAACACCCACAGGAATGAAAGGGATATGGTTGGATACGCCTCTTATTGACATCCTTAATGGTAAAGGAGCTACTGAAAGAGCTTTTCCAGCTATGGTAAGAATGTTTAAGCGGTTTGGCATTGATATGATAAAAGACCCTGTGTTGGTTTTTCCAACTCTCCATTATCAAAATGGAGGAGTAGAAACAGATCCGCAGGGGTCTACTAATGTAAAAGGGTTATTTGTTGCAGGAGAGGTGTCCGGAGGTGTTCACGGCAAGAATAGATTAATGGGAAATTCCACTCTTGACTGCATGGTTTTTGGAAGAAGAGCAGGAATGCATTCAGCCGAATATGTAAAAAAAGGCGTAACAGTAGGTGAACTAAGCTTAAAGCATGTGGAGAAGTATATTGAAGAACTAAAATCCGCAGGGATAAAAACAGATAGAAAGTCTCCCTTGTTGTTACCTGACTATAGAGGGAAAGCAGTTCTTGCCAGGGCTATTGATATATTTTAGTGAATTATATTAATGTGCAAAAATTCACAAAATAATACTTGCTATTAATAAGAAGAATTATTAACTTATCTCTTGATAGGGAAGTTAAAGGTTCAATTTAATTAAGACAGTTCTATGGTTATCGGATCAGAATTTCGGCTTTCTATCTTACTCAATTCTATTTATGCTACAGCGATTTATAAGAAAACTCTGGGGTGAACAGCCTACTTTTTTAGTAGGCTTTTTTGTATGGTTTTTGACTTAGTATAGAAAGGATAAAAATGAAAATTCACGAATACCAGGCCAAGGAACTCTTTAGAAAGTATTCTATTCCTGTTCCTGCAGGTAAAATGATTGATGATCCCAGTGATGCAAAGAGAGAAGCAGAAAAGATCGGAAAGAGGACCGTAGTTAAGGCACAGATTCATGCTGGGGGGAGGGGTAAGGGGGGTGGCATCAAGCTTGCAGATACTCCTGAAGAGGCAGTGCTCAGGGCAAGAGAAATTATTGGCATGAATTTAGTAACGCACCAAACTGGTCCTCAGGGAAAGCTTGTCCGAAAAGTTTTGGTTGAAGAAGCTCTGGACGTAGAGAAAGAGCTTTACCTTGGCATGGTCTTGGACAGGGATAACTCAAGAATAGCTGTAATTGCTTCGGAAGAGGGAGGGGTAGAGATTGAAGAAGTTGCTGCTAACTCTCCAGAAAAAATTGTTAAAGAAGGAATTGATCCAAGGGTGGGAATGCAACCATTTCAGGCGCGAAAGATTGCATTTGGGCTCCATTTACCTCCAGACCTCATTAATGAAGCAGTTAAACTCATTGTGAACCTCTATCGGCTCTTTGTCAGTACAGATGCTTCGTTATCAGAGATAAATCCTTTGGTTATAACAAAAGAAGGTCGGTTATTGGCTGCCGATGCTAAGATTAATTTTGACGACAATGCACTCTATCGGCATCCTGATATACAGGAACTTCGTGACATTAATGAAGAAGAACCAAGCGAAGTGGAAGCTTCCAAACATAAACTAAGTTATGTAAAACTGGATGGAAATGTTGGTTGCATGGTCAATGGTGCTGGTCTTGCTATGGCGACGATGGATATTATTAAACTTCACGGGTCCATGCCGGCAAATTTTTTAGATGTTGGTGGCGCGGCCTCTTCAGAACGAGTTGAGCAAGCATTCCGTATTCTCCTGTCAGATAAAAATGTTAAGGCTGTTTTAATCAATATTTTTGGTGGAATTGTGCGGTGTGATCGGGTAGCAAATGGCGTTGTGGAAGCAGCAAAACGTTTAGAGATTAAAGTTCCAATCGTTGTTAGGCTTGCTGGTACAAACAGCGACATCGCCGGGGAGATTCTTAAAAAATCTGGCTTGAAGTTCACTGTTGCAAGTGACCTTAAAGATGCGGCGAAAAAAGCTGTAGCAGCAGCTCAAGAATAAGATCGGTTAAAAAACTAAAAAGAGGTTTTTTCATGGGCATTCTTGTTGATGATATGACTCGTGTTATTGTTCAAGGAATTACTGGAAACGAGGGTACTTTTCATTCCAAGCAAATGATAGAATACGGGACAAAAGTCGTAGCTGGGGTGACACCAGGAAAAGGTGGTCAGATTCATCAAGGAGTCCCGGTTTTTAATACAGTGGCTGAAGCAGTGGAAAAAACAGGAGCCGATACTTCTGTGATTTTTGTACCTCCAGCTTTTGCAGCAGATGCAATAATGGAGGCGGCTGATTCAAATGTGAAACTTATTATCTGTATAAGCGAAGGAATTCCAATTCTTGATATGGTAAAAGTTAAAACCTACCTTGAAGGGAAGAGTGCGCGTCTTATTGGACCTAACTGCCCTGGTATTATTACACCAGGAAAATGTAAAATTGGGATTATGCCTGGTTTTATTCATAAACCCGGAAAAGTAGGTGTGCTTTCACGGAGTGGAACTCTGACCTATGAAGCAGTGGATCAATTGACAAAGGAAGGATTGGGTGAATCTACCTGTATTGGTTTGGGAGGGGACCCTATTATTGGTACTCGTTTCATTGATGGTCTCAAACTCTTTAAAGATGATCCTCAGACTGAAGGGGTGGTTCTTATTGGAGAGATTGGGGGCACAGATGAAGAAGTAGCTGCTGAGTACATTAAAAAGGAGTTTAATAAACCAGTGGTGGCCTTTATTGCAGGGAGGACGGCTCCTCCTGGTAAACGAATGGGGCACGCCGGAGCAATTATTGCAGGTGGAAAGGGTACTGCCAAAGAGAAAATAGAAACTCTACGAGCAGCAGGTGTGACTGTGGCTGATTCTCCGGCAGAAATTGGGATTACAATGAAAAAGTTATTGGGAGGTTAATACCCTGATTCTATGTTGAGTAAATCTTTCCCTTGAGGTAGTTTCCTCCGGTAGCTTGGCTTGTATCTAAGTATATCATCAAAACAGTACTTTTAGATGAAAAATTCATTAGTAAATAGTCGAGTATCTTCTTCTTTTCCTACCTTTCCTCACTGTTTTGTCTGTGGGATAGACAATCCTAAAGGGCTACATATAAATTTCTCTCTAGCTGAAAATAGTGCGAAGGCTATTTTTATTGCTGATGAAACCCACCTTGGTTATGAAAATGCAGTTCACGGTGGAATTATAAGTGCGTTGCTTGATGAGGCTATTATCTGGGCTTGTTATGCTTCTACCAGAGAGTTTGGGGTAACAGCTGAATTAAATGTACGTTTCAAAAAGCCATTACCTATACATAAAAAATGTATCGTAGAAGGAAAGATGATTGAGAATAGAGGGAAATTGTGGATAGCTGAGGCAAAGATTCTGGATGAAAGGAACAATTTTTATGCAAAAGCAACAGCCAAAATTATACCAGTTCATTTGAATTAGAGGGGTTAATTATGAGAGACATTGAAACAGAGAAACTTAAAAATATTGTGGGGAAACAAAATGTTCGAAATGATCCAGCCGATCTTTATGTCTACGGTTCAGATTCCTCAGTTCATGAAGCTCCGGCATGGGTGGTTGTAAGGCCGGAGACAACAGAAGAAATTCAAAAAATTGTTCGCTATGCCAATTCTGAGAAGATTCCTATCATTCCTCGTGGTTCAGGTTCTGGTATGTCGGGGCAGGCTGTACCAATAAGCGGCGGAATTGTTTTGGATATGAAAAAAATGAACAGAATTCTTGAAATAAACCTCGCAGATGGATACTGCCGTGTTGAAGCCGGTGTTATTGATGATGATTTGAATCGCGCACTTAAACCTCACGGGGTATTTTATCCGCCGGCTCCGGCTTCCAGTCGAGTTGCTACAATTGGTGGCGAAATTGCGAACAATGCGAGTGGCGTTAGGTCCGTTAAATATGGTGCTGTCAGGGATTCTGTACTAGGGATGAAAGTAGTTATGGCTAATGGAGAGCTTGTAAATCTCGGTTCTAAAACAAGAGTAGAAGCTGCTGGTTTTCAACTTGATCGGTTAATGGTTGGATCAGAAGGCATGCTTGGCATTGTAGTTGAAGCTACTTTGCGATTTGTACCAATCCCAAAGTTCAGATGTCTTGGCGTAGCCAACTTTAGTCGACTCGAAGATGCCGGGGCAGCAATAGCGGCTATAATGGCAAGCGGTGCCCAACCGTCTCTGCTTGAACTAATGGATAATGTGGCCATTACTGCTGTCAACAAAACCATGAATATGGGGCTTCCCGATGTTGAGGCAATCCTCATGTTTGAAGCAGATGGTATGGTTAAGGAAGCTGTTGATTATGAAATTAATAAGATGAAAGAAATGTGTAAAAAACATAATGGTACCGGGATCAAGTTGAGTTACGATGCAAAAGAGCGCACGCGCTTATTTGCCGGAAGAAAAAAACTTTTTCCTGCTTTGTCCAAATACATGGAAGCATTGTCGTGTACTTCTCTTGCAGACGATATGGCAGTGCCTTATTCTAAGATGGCGGAAATGGCTCGTAAAATACATGAAGTAGCCGAAAAAAATAATATTATTATGACAGCTTATGGTCACTGTGGGTCAGGTTGTATGCATACGAAAATTCTTATGGATGCTTCTGATCCGAAACAATGGCACAATGCAAAGCAGGCTGTAGCAGAAATTTATGATTATGTGGCCTCGATTGGTGGTACTACTTCTGCTGAACATGGTATTGGATTATCCAAAGCTCCAGCATTTAAAAAGGCGAAAAAGGATTTGCTTCCTTTCATGCGCGCAATAAAAAGAGCACTGGATCCCAATAACATTTTAAATCCCAATAAGTTGATGGATGCTCCTGATGACTGGGTTACAGCTACAAAGCTTCGATATCATATTAACTGATTATACGGAGAGACCATTATGAAATTTAACAGACTTACTAAGTGGCAGGATAAACTCCACCTATGTATTCGGTGTGGCTATTGCTTTGAGTATTGTCACATTTTTAAGATTACCGGTTGGGAGTCGGATACCCCGCGTGGAAAGTTAGTTATGCTTCATGGATTGCTTCAAGGAGAAATTCAACCCACAGATTATGTAGCGGAAAAAGTCTTTGAGTGCTACATGTGTAAAAGATGTGATGCTGCGTGTTCGGCCAAGGTTGAGGTAACGGATATTTTTAAAGATGCCCGAGCCGATTTCGTGGAAGCTGGTTATCATGTGCAAGGTACCATATCCGGAACAAACGATGATTTGTGTAGCCGTTGTCAGATATGTATTTCTGTGTGCAAACATGAAGCTCGTTCGTACGATGTAGAAAATGACATGATTGTTGTAGATCCTGTAAAATGCGAGAGTTGTGGCTGTTGTGTTGCTGCCTGCCCAACAGGTGCGGCTTATAGTAGGGAAGGATTTGGTTTAAGTCCCAGGGAATTACGTGAAGAAGTTGTGCATTTTCTTGAAGGAGAACTTCAATGAATACAAAAGCGGTAGTTTTTTACTGTAATTGGTCTGCCTATCCTGGTTTTCAATTTTCTCAATCTCTCTTAGAAAAACCTGAATTGGACCGGAAACTTTTGGTAAGTATGTGTTCCGGTCGTATTTCACCGGAATTAATTCTGGAAGCTTTCTATAGAGGTGCCTGGGGAGTAATGGTAACAGCATGCCCACCGGATAAATGCGAACACAACGGGAACTATAAAACAGTTGCGAGAATCACACTCCTCAAAAAAATGTTGAGCCAGTTTGGGTTTGATCCAAACCGGCTGAAGTTAGAATGGATTGATAAGGGCGAGGCTAGCAAACTAAAAGGGGCTGTGGATACATTTATGGGTGAAATTAGAAAAATTGGTCCGGCAAGTTAGTAACATAGAGTTTTGTAACCCCCATTTGGAGAATAAAAATATTTTTTTGATTGATGCATTATATTATTTGTATATACTATTATTATGGAGAAAGGATATAAATGGAAACTAAATATTTAAAAGAATGGGAAAAAGATTTACACAAATGCATTAGGTGTGCATATTGTTTTGAAGGATGTCCTGTATTCAAGGATCTGGGATGGGAAGTGGATGGTGCAAGGGGAAAAGTTGTTATATCCTATGGGTTATTTACAGGAGAGCTTGAGGCTTCGGACTACGTAGCAGAAAAATTGTTCCAATGCACTTTTTGTAAAGACTGTGTTGAAAGGTGCTCAGCTAATGTATCTGTGCCCGATATTCTTGCAGCGGCTCGTGCTGACCTTTACGAAGCCGGCTTTTCTTATGCTGGTCACAAACAACTCCTGAGTAAAGTTGAACAGAGTGGAAATATTTTCGGAGAAGAACTTACCCCTCCGTCATTTAATGGTGAAAAATTTGTTTTGCTCGGTTGTCGATTGCTTGAAAGAACAGAGGATGCTAGAAAATATCTCGGTATTTTAGAAAAATTAGGTGTTAAACCGAGAACGTTCGATGAAACATGCTGTGGTATGCCTTTTGCTGTGCTGGGCGATAAAATGGGATTTAAAAACCAGCAAAAGAAATTTACGGAATCTATCCCTGATAGGAATCAGGAATTTATTGCCTTATGTACAACCTGTATGTTCTTTATTACAAAAAAGTATCCAGATTTAAAGGCTAAATATATCATAAAGGAGATAGTCGAAAGGTTCTATGATAATAAAGATAAGATTAAAAGGCTTAATGTAAAAGTTACGTATCATGACCCTTGTAATCTGGCCCGAGGGCTTGGAATGGTGGATGAGCCACGATGGTTGCTCAGGGAAATAGGAGCCGAGCTGGTTGAAATGTCAAGTTATGGTAAAGAGGCGCAATGTTGTGGGGGTGGGGGAGGATTGCTCGCTACTGATAATGAACTTGCTGACAGATTGGCGGAAAAACGTATTAATCAAGCTCTTGAAACAGGTGCGGAGTATTTAGCAACTCTCTGTCCTACCTGTGAATTAAATCTTAAAAAGGCTGCACTGAAACTCGGTGGAAAAATTGAGGTAAAAAATGTTCTTGACTTAGTGTGGGAAGCATTAAATTAATATTGGCTATCTATTATAAAAGGTGAGAATAAAAAAAGGAAACATTTAAGAAGATTGTCTTTTTTATTCTTGATTTAATGTAAATTATTTTTTAAATTACCTCACCTTATGGTGGGTATAGCTCAGCATGGTTAGAGCGTCAGGTTGTGGCCCTGAAGGCCGCGGGTTCGAGTCCCGCTACTCACCCGGTCACAGAGTGTAATTGTCCCCATCGTCTAGTGGTCTAGGACTCAGGATTTTCGATCCTGCAACAGGGGTTCAACTCCCCTTGGGGACACTCACCTTATTTCCTATGGCGGGAATCCTTCAATATGAGCTGGATTTTCCGCCTCTTTTTTGAGTGAATTGAAAGGGAACCTCATTGAAAATAGCTGTTACTGCAGATTTACATCTTTCAACTTACCAGGCTCATCCTGAACGTTATCATGCTCTTGTGAATATTCTTAATTATATGCTTAAAGATAGAATTAGTACCATTATCATAGCAGGAGATCTTTTCAACGAATTCCACCGTAATTATAGTGAGTTTGAAGCCTTATGTAAGCAAGAAGAATACAGAAATATCCATTTTATTATAGTTCCTGGTAATCATGATTCCAAAATAACTAACAAGCTCATTGTTGCTGATAATGTTGAGGTAATATCTGAAGAGTTAGTAAAAACATTCAGTTCAGCAGAAGCTAAATTTCTTTTTCTTCCATATAAAAAAGAAAAAACAATGGGAGATATAATTGCTGGTTTTGCAGAAGAATTTTTTAACAATAAATGGATACTCATTGGTCATGGTGATTGGATAGGAAGCATGGCTCAACCAAATCCCCTTGAACCCGGAACTTACATGCCCCTGAGTCGAACTGATATAGAAAGATTTAAACCATCCAGAGTGATACTTGGTCATATTCACAAACCTCTTGATATTGGGATTATTCACTACCCCGGGTCTCCATGTCCTCTGGATATTACCGAGACCGGGAAACGTCGATTCCTCGTTATAGACTCTGAGGATTGTTCTGTAATTTCTCATCCTTTAGATTCTGATTTTATTTTCTTTGATGAGTCTCTTGTTGTTATCCCTGTGAAGGATGAGGAAAAGTATTTGAAAGCTCAGATTAAGTCGAAGATAGAGAAATGGGATATTAAAAAATCCGAAAGATCAAAGGTCATTGTGAGAATTAAAGTAAGGGGATATACATCTGATAAGCGAAGATTGATGGAGATAATTAAAAATTCTTTTCAAGAATTTGCTTTTTACCAGAATGAAGAACCTGATATTTCAGACGTTTATACCTCAGATGATCTGGATCGTGCAGAGATTGCTGATCGTGTTTCAAGAGAAATAGAGAAATTAGAATGGATAGAAAGTCCTGAAGAGCCCAGCAGGGAAGAGATGCTTTTAGAAGCTCTTCATGGCATTTATGGAGATTAAAGGTTGTCGCTCCAGATTAAAAAAATAAGCGTTCAAAATTTAGGGCCTATTACTCGTTTTTCTGCCGAACTGGGGATTTTTAATCTTATTTACGGGCACAACGAAAAAGGGAAAACCTATCTTGTTGAGTTTATCATTCGCTCTATTTTCCGGAACGTTCGTCCATGGGGTCTCAGGGCTGCATCCGGTAGCGGAAAAATAAGTCTCAGTGGTTTGAGAGAAGAAGTAGATTTTTCCCCCTCTTCTTCTTTTAAACTGGAAGATTTCTGGCAAGAAAATTTTCCTGGACTGCCTCCTGATATTTCCCGACTCCTTGTAGTTAAAGGTGCTGAAACAGAAATTACTACACGAGGCGAAGGGGGAGTGAATAAAGCTGTTCTTCGGCATTATCTTTCTGCCAGAGATATTCTTGATGAGATTGGGGCTAAAATTTCCAGGACAATTCAGTCGTCTAAGATTGAGAATAAAGTAATTATTGGTCCAAAGACAGGCGAACTTAAGTTAAGAAACCAATTGCTTGAAGAACGTAATAAGATAAATAATCTGTTTGAACAAATCGATAGAGTATATTCAGGGGCTCTCCGAAAATCTTTAGGAAATGAGAAAAAAAAGCTTGAGAAAAAGTTAAATCTTTTTGAAAAGGCCAAACAATACATGGCTTTTCAGTTGTATAATGAGATAGAAGCTCTTGAAAAAGAAAACAATCGTATTGATATCAAAAGATTGGAAGAAACGAAAAACAGCGTTGCACTTTATTTTGACAAACTGGAGAACTACAATAAAAAGATAAAGGAGCAGAAGGAAACAGAGAAAAAAGGTGAGTACTTTGAATGGCTGAAAAGTTGTAAGGAACTTTATTTGAATTTCTCAGGAAAAGTATCACAAAAACCCGGTCCTGTTTTTCTACTTATTTCTTTAATTTTCTTTCTTCTTACATTGATCTTTATTTTAATTGGAATCCCTCTGGCTGCCGTTTTTACTCTGGCAGGAGCCGTTTTATTCGGGTTTATTGATAGGTGGAAACTTCAGAAACAGATAGATGCTAAATTCGAGAATGCAGAATGGGAGAAATTAAAAGCTGAATTTAAAAATCGTTTTGGGAAAGAGCTTACAGGATTACCTCTCATCGAGGAGCTGCTCCAAAAAATAGAGGAGGATTACAACAAGGCCAGGATACTGAAAAAGCAACTGGAGGAAGATAGTCTTGACTTGAGAATGCTGGAGAGAGAAATATTGAAAAGTATCTTTGAGCTTTCTGGTGAAAAAAGTGGTCCCGAAGACTGGGATAGGGTTCTTCGGCGGATTGAAAAAGAGTTTCGTGATAGAGAGGGGCTAATAGAGGAGAAAAGGATACGTCTTGCTAAGCTCAATGTTGATTCGTCTGATTATAATCCGGAGAAACCAGAAATTACCTACAGCAGGCACTTGCATGAAGAAGTTAAAGAAAGATTGAATAAATTAGAAAAAAGAATTGTAGAGGAAGAAAATAATCTCAATTCCCTGAAACAGTTAATTTGTCAAGAAACAGGTGACGATATTTCAATTGACTGGGAAACTTTAATACAAAATCTTAGAGAAAAGCGAGAAAAGATTTTAAACGAGTACAAACAAAAGACAGCAGAAATCATCGGAAAGATTGCTCTTCACAGTGTGCTTGAAAGTCTTCAAAAAGACGAGGATACCAAAATTGCAGATGGATTGAAATCCATGGAGGTACTTGAGCCACTTCATCAGATTACCAGAAGATATGAAACTTTTAAACTTGAGGGTGACAATTTGGTTGTCCTGGATTCTGTCAGCAGTTTTTCTCTTCCTGAGTTAAGCACTGGGGCGCAAGAGCAGATTTTGCTTGCGCTTCGGATTGGATTTGCAAGGAAAATTTTAAAGCATGATCAACTGTTTCTTATCCTCGATGATGCTTTTCAATATTCAGATTGGAAACGACGCGCATGGTTGATGGATGTGATGGTTGATCTTGCCAGAACAGGGTGGCAGATTATTTATTTTACCATGGATGATCATATCAAGGCGTTGTTTGAGTCTAGAGGAAAAGTTTTTGGCGATAAGTACAGAGCTTATCAACTGTCGGGTGAAATATTGGCGTAGAGTTATCTATAATCTTTGATGAATTAAAATTTGTTTGTGAGAAATTCTATGGTTATTTTTGATGATGATCCCCATGTTATTAATTTCCAGAATATTGATATTCCTGTGAGAGCCGTGCTGCAACGGTTGGGTTATCCGCAAGGAAAACGAAGGGACAACAGCGAGGTTAATCGGATTTTTGATGAAGAGATAGAAAGAGCACCAAAATTATTTAAGTCTCAGGGAGTTTTTAGGTTCTTAGAAGTAGCCTCAAAAAATGAGGAATTTATCACTTTTAAAAGATCTTCTTTTGCGATAAAGAGTAAACATGTAGTGAAAATGCTAAACGGTTCTGACCTTGTGATTGTTTTTATGGTGACTATTGGTCCTCTTTTGGAGCAGGAAGTAGATAGATTGGTGAATCAAGGGGAAATGACGAGAGGAGTTATTCTCGATGCTATTGGTTCAGAAACTGCTGATGCAGTTGCAGAGGAGCTTCACAAAGTTATGTTCAAACGAATGGCAGAAGAACAGGGTTTTTCTGTAACACCTCGTTTCAGTCCGGGTTACGGTGATTGGCCTGTTACAGTACAGAAGGATTTGCTGGAACTTTGCAGTGGAGAGTTAATAGGAATTTCTGTGAACGAATCGTCTCTTATGATTCCTCGGAAATCGGTTTCTGCTGTGTTTGGCTGGGTAAAGAAGAGATAGTAAAATGTCTCCTGCAACAGAAAAAGATTTACTCTGCCAGATTATACAAAAGCAAATTCGTCGCTATAAAGAATTTAAAGTA